>NZ_JBLZPT010000069.1:0-263 GCF_049199985.1 Pseudomonas kitaguniensis | reverse complement strand
TTTGTATGGGGCCATAGCTCAGCTGGGAGAGCGCCTGCCTTGCACGCAGGAGGTCAACGGTTCGATCCCGTTTGGCTCCACCATTAACTGCTTCTGCTGTTAGAGTTTAGAAATGAATATTCCGGTGTGAATATTGATTTCTAGTCTTTGATTAGATCGTTCTTTAAAAATTTGGGTATGTGATAGAAAGATAGACTGAACGTTACTTTCACTGGTAACGGATCAGGCTAAGGTAAAATTTGTGAGTTACTCTGCATTGAGTA
>NZ_JBLZPT010000068.1:0-264 GCF_049199985.1 Pseudomonas kitaguniensis | reverse complement strand
ATCCTCCAAGGCTAAATACTACTGACTGACCGATAGTGAACTAGTACCGTGAGGGAAAGGCGAAAAGAACCCCGGAGAGGGGAGTGAAATAGATCCTGAAACCGTATGCGTACAAGCAGTGGGAGCCCACTTTGTTGGGTGACTGCGTACCTTTTGTATAATGGGTCAGCGACTTATTTTCAGTGGCGAGCTTAACCGAATAGGGGAGGCGTAGCGAAAGCGAGTCTTAATAGGGCGTCTAGTCGCTGGGAATAGACCCGAAAC
>NZ_JBLZPT010000067.1:0-264 GCF_049199985.1 Pseudomonas kitaguniensis | reverse complement strand
GTTTCGGGTCTATTCCCAGCGACTAGACGCCCTATTAAGACTCGCTTTCGCTACGCCTCCCCTATTCGGTTAAGCTCGCCACTGAAAATAAGTCGCTGACCCATTATACAAAAGGTACGCAGTCACCTAACAAAGTAGGCTCCCACTGCTTGTACGCATACGGTTTCAGGATCTATTTCACTCCCCTCTCCGGGGTTCTTTTCGCCTTTCCCTCACGGTACTAGTTCACTATCGGTCAGTCAGTAGTATTTAGCCTTGGAGGAT
>NZ_JBLZPT010000066.1:0-279 GCF_049199985.1 Pseudomonas kitaguniensis | reverse complement strand
AACCAATGCTCCTTGGGCCGGGAAAGAATTCCGCCGCCTTCGGTGAGGCCGCCGCCGATACCGAACACCAACCAGGTCGACGCGATGATGAGCAGTGGTTGCAAGCGTTGGCGCCAACTGCTCAGCAATGCCCAGGCTTGAATGAACAACCAGGGGATGAGTCCGATGATACCGACGTAGTACAGCACGCCGAGGGCGAAGTTGTGCGGCTCTGCCAGCGTATATCCCACGCCGACATCGACCTCCAGGCTGGCATCGTAGCCATGGCCAAGCCATGGC
>NZ_JBLZPT010000065.1:0-283 GCF_049199985.1 Pseudomonas kitaguniensis | reverse complement strand
CCCCCCCCCCCCTTCTTTGGGGCGCCGCCCCACGAACAGCCCGCTCCCCCCCCCCCCCCCCCCCCGGGGGGGGGGGGGGCCCCCCCCCCCGCGCCCCCCCCCCCCCCCCCCCGGCCCCCCCCCGCCCCCCCCCCCCCCCCCCCCCCCCCCCCCCCCCCGGGGCCCCCCCCCGGGCCCCCCCCCCCCCCCCCCCCCGCCCCCCCCCGGCCCCCCCCCCCCGCCCCCCCCCGGCCCCCCCCCCGGCTAACCCGGCGTCCTGCCGGGTTACCCACGGATTCAAGCC
>NZ_JBLZPT010000064.1:0-308 GCF_049199985.1 Pseudomonas kitaguniensis | reverse complement strand
CGATAGCGGTGTGTCAGTTGAACAATACTTGTCTGACCCGACGCTATCGCGAGCAAGCCCGCACCCACAGTAGAGATTGGGTGTGTGAGGAACTGGTTTCGGTCAGGGCGTGGCCGGATGCGGTCCGTGTAGTGCATCAACACTTCCACAAAATTGCCCGGGCTGTAGCGATTCAACTGCGGGCTTGCTCGCGATAGCGGTGTGTCAGTTGAACAATACTTGTCTGACCCGACGCTATCGCGGCCCACCCCCCCCCCCACCGGGTATTGGGGGGTGGGGGGTGTTGGGTTTGGGGGGGGGGGGGGGGG
>NZ_JBLZPT010000063.1:0-310 GCF_049199985.1 Pseudomonas kitaguniensis | reverse complement strand
ATCCCGAACTCAGTAGTGAAACGATGCATCGCCGATGGTAGTGTGGGGTTTCCCCATGTGAGAGTAGGTCATCGTCAAGATTAAATTCCAGAACCCCTGTTTGCTAACGCAAACAGGGGTTTTGTTTATGTAGAAGTCCATGAATTTAGCCGGCACGTTGCTAACGTAACGCTCTGGTAAACAGAATTTCTTGACGACCATAGAGCATTGGAACCACCTGATCCCATCCCGAACTCAGTAGTGAAACGATGCATCGCCGATGGTAGTGTGGGGTTTCCCCATGTGAGAGTAGGTCATCGTCAAGATTAAA
>NZ_JBLZPT010000062.1:0-405 GCF_049199985.1 Pseudomonas kitaguniensis | reverse complement strand
CGATTACGGTGTGTCAAATAAGTATTTTTCAACTGACCCACCGCAATCGCGAGCAAGCCCGCTCCCACAAAACCCCGAGCCCGTTTGCTGCGCGCAAGGCGTGCCTCACGCATTTACCGGCGCAAGAGGTGCAACGCTTGGCGCACCGCGATCTGGTGGCGGCAGACGAGCAAGTACCATACCTGCGCGCAAACCCAACATCGAGGCTTCGGCCAACGCACTGAGGGCTATTGGGAATACCCAATGCGCCTGCCGTTCCTGATTCGCGCCGTGGCGTTGCCGACACCATAATAACGATCAAAATCACAAGCCGAACTCGGTCAAACTGTGGGAGCGGGCTTGCTCGCGATTACGGTGTGTCAGATAAGTATTTTTCAACTGACCCACCGCAATCGCGAGCAAGCC
>NZ_JBLZPT010000061.1:0-406 GCF_049199985.1 Pseudomonas kitaguniensis | reverse complement strand
GCAACTCATCCATCAACACTTCATATGAGGCCACTTCATTGGGCCGCTGTCGCAAGCACAGCGAAGATCCACTGTGGGAGGGGGCTTGTTCCCGATAGCGGTCTGTCAGCTACAAACAGGCTGACTGATACACCGCCATCGGGAGCAAGCCCCCTCCCACACTGACAGTGCCCAACCCTGGCAACTCATCCATCAACACTTCATATAAGGCCACTTCATTGGGCCGCTGTCGCAAGCACAGCGAAGAGCCCCCTCCCACCCAGACAGTGCCCAACCCTGGCAACTCATCAATCAACACTTCATATGAGGCCACTTCATTGGGCCGCTGTCGCAAGCACAGCGAAGATCCACTGTGGGAGGGGGCTTGTTCCCGATAGCGGTCTGTCAGCTACAAACAGGCTGACTG
>NZ_JBLZPT010000060.1:0-440 GCF_049199985.1 Pseudomonas kitaguniensis | reverse complement strand
CAGGCGGTACTCGAACGCCAGCTGAGTGCGCAAGGCAACCGAGGGGCTCAGCCCAAGGCGCTGAACCAAGGCGCTTGGGTGCAACTGCCGCGCCAGTCCGGCCAGCTCGCAGGCGATAGCAACACCAACCGCACCGCCCACAGCAGCACAGGCCTGTTGGTTGGCTTCGATCACACGCTGGAACAAGGCACGCGCCTGGGCGTGGTTGCCGGCAGCGGCAGCACCGATGTAAAGACCCAAGGCCGCGGCAAGGCGAGTGTCGACACCTATCAACTGGGCCTGCACGCGGGCCACAACTGGAACGCTTTTGGTTTGTATGGCGGCATCGCGTATGCGCAACATGAGGTCCAGACAAAACGTCGCGTCAGCTTCCCGGGCGTAGACAACCACCTGAGCGCCAAGTACGTCAGCCGCACCGTGCAGACGTTTGCCGAGGCGAA
>NZ_JBLZPT010000006.1:100886-265771 GCF_049199985.1 Pseudomonas kitaguniensis | reverse complement strand
CTCAGGCCCTGGTCATCATCGCCCGCAAGCTGGCTCGCATCGCGTTTTCTCTCATGAAAAACCTGAGCGAATACCAGTCGAAAGCGGTTTTGGAGGCTTCCCCAAAACCATAGAATCTCCCACAGTTTTGATTCGGTTTGTTCGGGAATATCGTTTAAAGGATATTCGAGTAATCCGCCTCGATCCGGTCCAGGCTCAAGTGGTTGAGGAAGTTGGAGAAGCACATCCAGGCCGCCAATGCGTTCATGTCGCGAAACTGTTCCGGCAGGTACTTGGGCGTCACCACCAGGCCTTCATCGACCAGTTGGCGCAGGGTGCGCATGTCTTCCAGGGTGGTCTTGCCGCAGAACAGCAACGGCACTTGTTCCAGCTTGCCTTTGCGCACGGCCAACTGAATGTAGTTGTAGACCATGATAAAGCCCTTGAGGTAGGACAAATCCTTGGTAAACGGCAGCCCCGTCGGCGTCGAGCCACGGAACACGCGGCTGGCATTGCCGTAGCTTTCGGCCATTTCAAAGCCTTGCTCGCGGAAGAAATCGAACACCTGCAGGAAGTCGGCGCCCTCCTCGACCATGTGGATCGCGCGGGTGCGGTTGGTCAGTTTGCGCAGGCGGCTGGGGTACGAGGCGAAGGTGATGATCTCCATCAAAATCGCCAGGCCTTCCTGGGTCACGGTGGACGACGGCGGGCCTTTGGAAAGGAAGGTACAGATCGGCTGGTTCTGGCCGTTGAGGGTTGTGCCGACGTGCACCAGGCCCTCGTGTACTTCCAGGGCGCGCACGTCGCGGTCGTTGAACATCGCGTCGGCGCGAATCTTGATGTAGTCGGCACCCGCCGCGGCGTCGGCAACAATACCGTCGGACTCAAACACACGAATGGTTTCTTCGGCCTCGCCAAATACCTTGTTCAAGCGGGCTTGCAATAAAGCCACCGCGTCCTTGGCGGTCAGGGTTTTGGCTTCGTCCTTGAGGTCGCCACGGCCGTCGATCTGGTTCAGGTAGTCGGACATCATCATGCCCAAGTCGGCCAGGGTCGGGTCGCCGGCGTGGAACGCATCCGAGGCGGCGCCGTAGAGTTCCTGGGAGATCAGGCCAAAGTCTTCGGTGCCGCGCGCTTCGAGCATGCGCACCACCATGCGATATTCGCGGCACATGCGGCGCATGATCTGCCCCACCGGGCTGAACTGGCCGAGGCGGCGGGTGATGTCGCGCTCAATGTTCTGGAATTCCAGCTTGACCGCGCTGGAGTCAAACGACAACGGCCGGTTGAGGTAGTAGTCACGGTCCACGGCGGGCATCACTTTGCCCTTGCCCTTGAGAAACCCCTGGCGAATGCTTTCGTCCCATTTGACGGCGTCGAGCACGCGAATCGGTGTTTGCGCCAGCACAATGCGATCGGACAAGGCGCGTATCGTCTGCTGGTAATCGTCCACCCGGTGCTTCCTCTTTAAACGTTATTTGCCCGCACGCTGGTAGCGCACGGCTTCAACGAACACATCGGCATTGGCCGGGTCATCCAGGTAGGCAAATACCTGGGCCATGGGGCTGTCGACCACTACGCCGGCGCCCTCAACGGTTTCCACAGTGCTGCCCTGCAGCGCCCGCTGGCCTATGGCTTGGTGTATCTGCTCCAGATCGAGGTTATAGACCACCAATTCGTGCTTTTCGTCGAACTCGAAGCCCGCCACAAGGTAATGCCCACCGAACCTGGCCGGCAACGGTGCCGACAGGTACCAGCGGCTACCATGCCGCGAGACGCTGAACAGGTATTCATCACGCTGGCCCGGCTTGGCTTCAGGGTAGCTCACGGCTTTGTAACGGTGATCACCGGCACGCGAGATTTGCAGGTTGAGCGGCTCGCCCCAGGCATTTTTGCTCGCCCAATGGCCGAGCAGTTCATCCGGCGCGGCCTCATGGGCCGGCAGCGGGTGCTTGAACGTCACCAGGCAACCGCTGAGCCACACGAACGACAACGCGATTACCGCAACACGCCAGGCTTTCATCACATACCCCTATACCGAGGCCAGCACCAAATGCATGTAACGCTTGAGAATCTCAAGCATCTCCTCACCGGTCAAAGGCTCCTGGCCACCCAGCAGGCACTGATATTCCATCCGACCGATTATCGCCGTCAACACTTTGGCATCCTGTTGCGGCTCGCGCGAACCCAATACCTTGAAAAACTGCTCGGTGCCTTGCAACAGAATCTGTTGATGGGAGCGCACCAGTTCGGCCAGGCGCGGGTTCAACAAGGCTTCCTGGCGAAAAGCCTGCTCAGCCATCAGGTGTTCACGCCGGTTGGTCAGTTGGCGCAGCACATAGTCGGCCGTGAGCCGCGCAATGTCATCGGCCAACTGCGCGCGCGACTGCGGGCCGCCGTCGCCATAGGCGACCATCTCGCGCAGCAGGCCTTCGTTGCGCACCCACAGCTTGCCCATGAAGGCGGCGCTGCGCTCTACATATTGGGCGAAGGTGTCGGTGAGCAAGTCGTCGATGTCTTTGAAGTAGTAGGTGGTGGCCGACAACGGCACACCCGCCTCCGCCGCCACCGCGCGATGGCGTACGGCGCGCACGCCATCACGCACCACAATGCGCATGGCCGCATCGAGAATCTCTTGCCTGCGCTGCTCGCTGCCCCGGCGGCTGGCCTTGCGGCCCTGGTACTGGACGCTTTCAGCCACGGCCGCGGCAATGCCGGCGGCGCCTTCTTGAGCCATTACGCGGTTCACGACACCCATCCTTGAAAAGATCAAAACCTGGCGCTGTTTGCTTGACGCTTAAAGACGCCACATAAAAAAGCCGCCTTATAAAAGGCGGCTTCGGATTTCGCTACGGTTACGCTTGTGGCCGCATGTGCGGGAACAAGATCACGTCGCGGATCGACGGCGAGTTGGTCAGCAACATCACCAGGCGGTCGATGCCGATACCTTCACCGGCCGTCGGCGGCATGCCGTATTCCAGGGCGCGCACAAAGTCGGCGTCGTAGTGCATGGCTTCATCGTCGCCGGCGTCCTTGTCGGCCACCTGCGCCATGAAGCGCTCGGCCTGGTCTTCGGCGTCGTTAAGCTCGGAGTAGGCGTTGGCGATTTCGCGGCCGCCGATGAACAGCTCGAAACGGTCGGTGACGTTCGGGTTGTCATCGTTGCGACGGGCCAGCGGCGACACTTCGAACGGGTACTGGGTAATGAAGTGCGGCTGTTCCAGCTTGTGCTCCACCAGTTCTTCGAAAATCATCACCTGCAATTTACCCAGGCCTTCGAAACCCAACACCTTGGCGCCAGCTTTTTTAGCGATAGCGCGAGCCTTGTCGATGTCGGTCAGGTCGTCAGCGCTCAGCTCGGGGTTGTACTTGAGGATCGAATCGAACACCGACAGGCGCACGAACGGCTCGCCGAAATGGAACACCTTGTCGCCGTACGGCACGTCGGTAGTACCGAGTACAAGCTGCGCGAGTTCGCGGAACAGTTCTTCGGTCAGGTCCATGTTGTCTTCATAGTCGGCGTAAGCCTGGTAGAACTCCAACATGGTGAATTCAGGGTTGTGACGCGTCGAAACGCCTTCGTTACGGAAGTTACGGTTGATCTCGAAGACTTTTTCGAAACCGCCAACCACCAGGCGCTTGAGGTACAGCTCCGGCGCAATGCGCAAGAACATTTCCAGGTCCAGCGCGTTGTGGTGGGTCTCGAAAGGCTTGGCTGCGGCACCACCGGGGATGGTCTGCAGCATCGGCGTTTCGACTTCGAGAAAATCTCGCTGCATCAGGAAGCTGCGGATGTGGGCGATGACTTGCGAACGCACGCGGAACGTCTGGCGTACGTCTTCGTTGACGATCAGGTCAACGTAGCGCTGGCGGTAACGCTGCTCGGTGTCGGTCAGGCCGTGGTGCTTGTCGGGCAACGGGCGCAGGGATTTGGTCAGCAGGCGCACGCTGGTCATTTCAACGTACAGGTCGCCCTTGCCGGAGCGCGCCAGGGTGCCTTCTGCTGCAATGATGTCGCCCATGTCCCAGGTTTTCACCGAGGCCAGGGTTTCTTCCGGCAACGTTTTGCGGTTTACGTAGACCTGGATGCGCCCGGACATGTCCTGGATCACCATGAACGAGCCACGGTTGAGCATGATGCGACCTGCCACCTTGACCGGGATCGCAGCCTCTGCCAGCTCTTCCTTGGTCTTGTCCGCGTAGGTTTTCTGCAAGTCTGCGCAGTAAGCGTCGCGGCGGAAGTCGTTGGGGAAGGCATTGCCCTTGGCGCGCTCGGCAGCAAGCTTTTCCTTGCGCAGGGCGATCAGGGAGTTTTCTTCCTGTTGCAGGGCCTGGTCGAGTTGTTGGTCGCTCATGTCTTTAAATTTTCCATCAGGTTCGTTGTCCCCGGCCTGCGGCCGGGGATCGTCCGGCGAGGACTAGGCGTCCCCCCGGCGCTTGCAGTCTTTTTTACAGGCCCGATTTCAGGCTGGCTTCCAGGTATTCGTCGATATCACCGTCGAGCACCTTGTCGCAATCGCTGCGTTCGATGTTAGTGCGCAGATCCTTGATCCGCGACGCATCAAGCACATACGAACGGATCTGGTGACCCCAGCCAATATCCGACTTGGTGTCTTCCAGCGCCTGGGAAGCGGCATTGCGCTTCTGCATTTCCTGCTCGTACAACTTGGCCCGCAGCATTTTCATGGCGGTGTCCTTGTTCGCGTGCTGGGAACGTTCGTTCTGGCAACTGACCACGGTGTTGGTCGGCACGTGAGTAATACGTACCGCCGAGTCGGTGGTGTTTACGTGCTGACCACCGGCACCGGAGGAGCGGTAGGTGTCGATGCGCAGGTCGGCCGGGTTGATCTCGATCTCGACCTTGTCATCGATCTCTGGCGAGACGAACACCGCAGAGAACGAGGTGTGGCGACGGTTGCCGGAGTCGAACGGGCTCTTGCGCACCAAGCGGTGCACGCCGATCTCGGTGCGCAACCAGCCAAAGGCGTATTCGCCCTTGATATGCACGGTCGCGCCCTTGATACCGGCGACTTCACCGGCCGACAGTTCCATGATGGTCGCGTCGAAGCCGCGTTTGTCGGCCCAGCGCAGGTACATGCGCAACAAGATGTTGGCCCAGTCCTGGGCTTCGGTGCCGCCGGAGCCGGCCTGGATGTCCAGGTAGGCGTTGTTCGGGTCCATTTCGTGGCTGAACATGCGGCGAAATTCAAGCTTGGCGAGGTTTTCCTCGAGACGGGCCAGCTCGGCGACGACATCGCCCACTGCGCCTTCGTCGTTTTCTTCAACGGCCATGTCCAGCAGGTCGCGGCAATCGCCCAGACCGGTGTTCAATTCGTCGAGCGTATCGACGATCAGCGCCAGCGCAGCGCGCTCGCGGCCCAGTTCCTGGGCGTATTCAGGTTTGTTCCAGACAGCCGGATCTTCAAGCTCGCGATTGACTTCGGTCAGACGCTCATGCTTTTGATCGTAGTCAAAGATACCCCCGAATAGTTTCGGAGCGCTCGGACAGGTCCTTGATGGTGTTAAGGATCGGGTTGATTTCCATGGCGGGCAGCACTCGTTGGCGAACTTTTGAAAGCCTGCGAGTATAACGATAAACGGGCGGCAGCGGCAGCCCGCTTGGTCAAATACGCCAAGACGGCGCAGCCCTCTTTGAAGCAGAGCGGTCAGCGAGAGCTGAGCTTGCCAGCGACGGGCAGTGCTTCAGATAGCTGACTCAACCTCTAACGCCTGCCAAAAAACATACCGTTCATCTGTTTAGCAAAAAAATCAAGATCAATAAAAACCAACGCATAGAGCACTTATAAAAAAATACAGCCAAACCCGACTTTAATAAAAACAGTCAGTTAAACATCACACAAAAACGTCTTAGGACGTTACTTACAAACAAGCAAGAACATTAACACTCAAGCATCAGACCCGTCTTACAAAGCTTCCCACCCACTTCAAAGCATATCAAAAAGCCAGCCACTTGCGCTCTTATTGAACTTAATTAAGTTAAGCCATAGCGTCGTACGTATTACGTGTTCGTCAGCGCACGCACGCCTACACATTAGATCACTCCAAAAGGGAGAGACAACATGGCACAACAAGGGTGGCAACCCGGGCAGCCTTTAGAAATAAAACCAACGATAATAACGGCCGGAAGGCGAAACACTTATTGGGGCGGCGAAGGCGGTGGTTACAGTGGGAACGGCGATGGTTGGGGCCTTCAGGAAGGACCGCGTCGAGGCGAGGGCGACCCGACCAGATTCAAGCAGTTCGACTTCCCCAGCACCACAGCGGATTTCATTGGAGAGCAAAAATACAACCAATCCTTGATTGATGCAGCATACAGCAAGCGATTTGCAACGCTCAATATTCAGACCGAGCGCGAACTCGAAGAGCAGCAGCACGCCGGGAAGGCTGAGCAACCACTCACCGAAAGAGAGTCAGCAGTTCTAGATCAAAAAATCGCATTAACATTCATCCATGCCAAAAAAACCACCTACAACAACACCGCTCCGGTGATGTATGGCCTCTATGACCAGAACCCATTTTACCTAATGGAGAATTTAACAACTACAAAGCTACGCGAAACGCTTGCGGGTGCTGACCCGATAACAAAACTGGCCGATACTTACACGCTTTACGACGCCGTCTGGACGGCCGCACAAGAGCTGAAGGCACTTTCACTTTCTATAGAAATAGTGGCAGAAAAACTTTCAATGCTGGCGGATACCCGGAAGCAGTTGGAGGCATCCATTACCGAGACGGAGCCTGCTTGGTCAAACCTACAAAATGAACACCTTAAAACCCTGGCAGTTGAGTTGGACATTTACGTTCAATTACTGCCCGAGTTTTTGCAGGTCGAATTGGCCTCTCTTTCGGGTCCTGTAACCGGATTGCCCCCCGATCAAGCGTTAATACTTTACAAAAATACGCTGGACAAAATGATCGAAGACACGATGGCTGCTATCAGGCCTGTTGACCCCCCACTCGCCCGTAACCGCAATGGGCTCATCATTTACTATCCCGCAACCAATCCACTGGTTACACCGCCCCTGAGCAAACCCGAGCTTGAGGGGCTCAAACAGCTCATTTATCTGCAGCAGAATACCGCGCTTGGGGTGAGATGGCTCAGCCATCACGACTTTGTGCTGAAGTCAGAGTCCGTCAGGTATCTGATCAACGCTTCGAATGCGCTCGGCGATCTTACAGAACGCGCGCAAGAGATAGCAGCAGCGTTAGCGCGTATTGATTCGGGACGAGAGGAAAATACATTCCGCACGTCGGTCTCAACCGCCGCGACTCAAGCGGTGGTCATGACCTCAGTAGGAACCATTGCTACAACAGAAGGAATTACAGTCACTCTCCAAGCCGCAATTCGCGCGGCAGTAGTCGCATTGGCAGAATTCGCAGCCAGTAGCGCAAGCGGCTTGTTTATCGGGGTCTCTGCTCTGATCTATTCACCCAAACTGGCCAACGGCGAACTTCCTGAGCGATATGCACTGGGCATTCCAGTTTCAAACTTTGTGACAGACCTCAACGAGTCAACGATAACCGCCGCAGTCAAGGGCACTGTCGACCTTGCGGTTCGAATGAGTTCGAAGACGGCTGCAGATGGGCGGTCTGAAGTCTTTGTGGTCCATACCGACGGCATAAGCGTGCCCTCTAAGGTCAGGGTGGTTGCTGCAACCTATGATTCAGCACAGAAGAAGTACACCGTCACTACAAATGATGTTCCACCCAGAACGTTAACGTGGACACCTATCGTTGATCCTGGGGACAGCTCAACAACACTGCCCGTTGATAAGCCGGAGCCGCACGTTTACGCGGGTGCTACGGTCACTCCGGTTGAGGGCAGAATTGATTGGTTTCCGGGAATCAGCGCGGCAAGCTTTGATGACTTCATAACGATATTCCCCACCGATTCAGGATTGCCTCCTATCTATGTGATGTTCAGGGATAGGCGTGAGGATCCGGGGGTGGCAACGGGTGATGGACAACTCGTGACAGGTATTTGGTTGGGAACCGCTCCTGGGAATGAAGGAGCTTCTATCCCAATGCAAGTGGCTGACCAATTGAGAGGCAGAACATTCAAAAACTGGAGGGAGTTTCGAGAAGCGCTTTGGAAAACTGTAAGTGCTGACCTACTATTAATGAGCGATTTCCTGCCGCACAACAAGTACATTGCAAGTCAAGGGCTATCCCCCTATGCTCCACTTGAAGAGCATTTGGGTGAAAACAAAAAATTTGAAATCCATCATGTTATACCCCTGGAGTACGGCGGCGAGCTATACAACATCGACAACCTTATAATCGTCACGCCCAGAAGACACGCGGAGCTACACCGCGCACTTCGACTTGAAAAAAGGGAGGACCCATCATGAAACATAAAGAAAAACTGGAAGATTACACAGAAAGAGAGTTCCTCGAGTTCCTTAATTCTTTTTTTGAAAATAACTCAGGAGCCGAGGGAGACAAGCTTGAAGAATATCTGGATAACTGGCTAAAACAGTTTGAAATACTAGTAGACCATCCAAAAAAGAGCGATATAGTTTTTTATCCAGAGACTGGATACGAAGGCACTGAAGGAATTTTAAGATTTGTCAAAGAGTGGCTAAGTGCGAATGCCAAGCCGGGTTTTAAAGCAGAATAACGTACTCAATAAACCTCCGTCATCAATTCAATACTGCTGGCGGACTTCTTCGTTCAATAACACAGCATTTTTACTTAGCTCGCAACCATCCTGAAGATCCAATGTGGCGGCTTGCTCGCGATAGCGGTGTGTCAGTCAACGCACGGGTTGAATGAAAGACCATCGCGAGCAAGCCCGCTCCCACCGTTGAAGTGGGTGCGGCGTTGGGTTATTCGATGCCGACTTGATTACGCCCGTTATGCTTGGCCGTGTACAAGCCCTTGTCCGCCGCCATGATCAGTTGCCGACAATCGCTGCCCTGTTGTGGCGTGATGGTCGACAAGCCAATGCTGATCGTCAGGCTTGCGCCCTCAGCCGGGGCGATGTGCGGGATCTTGAGCGCGGCAACCGCCATGCGCAGCTTTTCCGCCACCAGGCGTGCGCCGCCCGGCGAAGTGTTCGGCAGCACCAGGGCAAACTCTTCGCCGCCGTAACGCGCCGGCAGGTCCGAGGGGCGGCTGCTGGCTTCGCGGATGGTGGCAGCAACTTTGCGCAAGGCTTCATCGCCTTCCACATGGCCGAAGCTGTCGTTGTAGGTCTTGAAGAAGTCCACGTCGATCATCAGCAACGACAGCTGGTTCTGGTCACGCATGGCGCGGCGCCATTCCAGTTCCAGGTATTCGTCGAAGTGACGGCGGTTGGACAGCCCGGTAAGGCCGTCGGAGTTCATCAGGCGTTGCAGCACCAAATTGGTGTCGAGCAACTGTTGCTGACTGACGCGCAGCGCACGATACGCGGCATCCCGCTGCAACAGGGTCATGTAGGACCGCGAGTGATAGCGAATGCGCGCCACCAGTTCGATGTTGTCCGGTAGCTTGACCAGGTAATCGTTGGCGCCAGCGGAGAACGCTGCGCTTTTGATCAGCGGGTCTTCCTTGGTGGACAGCACGATGATCGGGATATTCGCCGTGGCCGGGTGGTTGCGGTACTCGCGCACCAGGGTCAGGCCGTCCAGACCGGGCATCACCAAGTCTTGCAGGATCACCGTGGGCTTGATGCGAATGGCTTGGGCAATCGCTTGATGCGGGTCGGCACAAAAGTGAAAATCGATGTTTTCTTCGTGGGACAAGCCGCGCCGCACGGCTTCACCGATCATGGCCTGGTCGTCGACCAGCAACACCATGGCGGCATTTTCGTCGTTCTTGAAATCGTCGAGCTGTAAATCATTCATTTGCAGTCACCTGAATTACTACCTGCAAGCCGGCACTGCGGAAGTTATTGATCATTTTGCAAAGACCTCCAGCAATCGGGGCGCAATTCTGTCCAATGGGCGAATTTCAACAGCGGCATCAATTGCCGCCGCCGCTTTGGGCATGCCATACACCGCCGAGCTCTGCTGATCCTGGGCGATGGTCAAACATCCTTGTTCACGCAGCAATTTGAGCCCTTGGGCGCCGTCGCGCCCCATGCCGGTCAGCAATACACCGACAGCGTCGCCGTTCCAGTAGCTGGCGACACTTTCAAAAAACACGTCAATCGAAGGCCGGTAAATTTCGTTCACAGGCTCTGCCGTATAGGCTAGCGTGCCATTTTTCAACAAGCGAATGTGATGGTTGGTGCCGGCCAGCAGCACCACCCCGGTTTGTGGTGGCTCGCCCTCGCGCGCCAGGCGCACCGGCAGGCCGGACGCGCTGCTCAGCCATTCGGCCATTCCGGCTGCGAACACCTGGTCCACATGCTGCACCAGCACAATGGCCGCGGGAAAGTCGCGCGGTAAACCCTTGAGCAGCACTTCCAGAGCAGCCGGGCCGCCCGCCGACGAACCAATCGCCACCAGGCTCTGGCGTGTGCCCGCGCTGCGCTGGGGCGCGGTTTCGGCGCGTACGCGGCTGCCGCGCTGGCCGATCAGCCAGCCGATATTGAGAATTTTGCGCAGCAACGGCGCCGCCGCGTCCCTGGGGTTGCCCACGCCCAACGCCGGTGTATCAACCACGTCCAGCGCGCCATGGCCCATGGCTTCGAACACGCGGCTGACGTTAGCCTGGCGGTCTACGGTGACGATCACGATCGCGCACGGCGTTTCAGCCATGATCCGCCGGGTCGCTTCTACGCCATCCATCACTGGCATGATCAGGTCCATCAGGATCAAATCCGGGGTCACTTCCGCGCAGCGCTGCACCGCTTCCAGGCCATTGGCGGCGACCCACACCAACTGATGCGCAGGCTCAAAACTCAGCGCACGGCGCAGGGCTTCTACCGCCATGGGCATGTCATTGACGATCGCGATCCTCATGCCCGGGCGCCTCCAATCAGCTCCATCACAGCATCCAGCAAGGCGTCATCGTGGAAACTGGCTTTAGCCAGATAATAGTCGGCGCCGGCGTCAAGTCCACGGCGCCGGTCTTCTTCGCGATCTTTATACGACACCACCATCACCGGCAACGATTGCAGGCGACTATCACGGCGCAAGAGTGTGACCAATTCAATACCGTCCATACGAGGCATATCAATGTCAGTAATCAGCAGGTCGAAGTCTTCGGAGCGCAATGCGTTCCAGCCGTCCATGCCATCCACAGCAACAGCCACTTCATAACCACGATTAAGTAACAGTTTGCGTTGCAACTCACGCACGGTAAGCGAGTCGTCCACCACCAGCACGCGTTTGCGCGGTGCTTCGGTAGCCTGTTGGCTGCGTCGGGCGATGCGCTCCAGGCGGCCGGTGTTGAGCAGCTTATCGACCGAACGCAGCATGTCTTCAACGTCGACAATCAACACCACCGAACCGTCGTCGAGCAAGGCGCCTGCGGAAATATCCTGAACCTTGCCCAGCCGGTCATCCAGCGGCAACACCACCAGCGTGCGTTCCCCGATAAAGCGTTCCACCGCAATGCCGTACACCGCATCGCGCTCGCGGATCACCACCACCTTAAGCGTCTCTTGAACGTTATGCCCCGGCGGGCGCTGCAACAACTGGCTGGCGGCAACCAGACCGACGTGGCGGCCTTCGTGCCAAAAATGCTGACGGCCTTCCAACTGCACAATGTCGTCGGGCGCCAAGTCGCGCATGCGCTCGATGTGCGCGAGGGGGAACGCGTAGGCTTCTTCGCCAACTTCCACCACCAGGCTGCGCACCACCGACAGGGTCAATGGCACCTCCAGGTGGAAGCGACTGCCGCGCCCCGCCGTCTGCTCCAGCACCACCGCGCCACGCAGTTGGCGAACCATGTGCTGCACCGCGTCCAGGCCGACGCCGCGCCCGGACACTTCGGTGACCGTGTCGCGCAGGCTGAAACCCGGCAGGAACAGAAACGTCAGCAGCTCCTCTTCACTCAGGCGCAACGCCGTTTCCAGCGGCGACAGGTGCCGGTCGACGATGGTGCCGCGCAGGCGCTCCAGGTCGACGCCGTTACCGTCGTCGCTCAGTTCCAGTACCAGCAAACCGGCTTGATGGGAGGCGCGCAGGCGGATCAGCCCTTCCGCGGGTTTACCGGCCAGCAGGCGCTGGTCGGGCATCTCGATGCCGTGGTCGACCGCGTTGCGCAGCAAGTGCGTGAGCGGCGCTTCGAGTTTTTCCAGCACGTCGCGGTCAACCTGGGTCTTTTCGCCTTCGATTTCCAGGCGTACCTTTTTACCGAGGCTGCGGCCGAGGTCGCGGACCATGCGCGCTTGCCCCACCAGCACATCGGCAAAAGGCCGCATACGGCATGCCAGTGCAGTGTCATACAGCACTTGGGCGCGCTGCCCGGCCTGCCAGCCAAACTCATCCAGCTCGGCGGTTTTTTCCGCCAGCAGCGCCTGAGCCTCACTCAACAGCCGACGGGTATCGGCCAGCGCCTCCTGCGCTTCGAGGTTCAGGTCCAGGGCCTTGAGTTGGCCGTCCAGCGTGTCCAAAGCGCGAACACTGTGGCTTTGAATTCGTTTGAGGCGCTGCATGCTCGCCAGGTAAGGCTTGAGCCGCTGCGTTTCGACCAGGGATTTACTCGACAAGTCCAACAGGCTGTTCAAACGCTCGGCGGTCACGCGCAGGACGCGTTCGCCGCCTTCGGTGATGCGTTTTTTCTGGCGCGGCGGCGAGGGGCTGACGGGCGGCGCAGGCTCGGGCTCGGGCTCGGGCTCGGGCTCGGGCTGGGACTGGGGCACAGGCGGCGGCGTTTCTAAAAGCGGCGCCGCAGTCGGCTCAACTGCGGGCGCTGGCGGTGGCGCGATTTTAGCGGTCGGCTGCGACGGGTCGAGCAAGCGCTCCATCAGCGCCACATAAGCTTCAATGTCCGCAGGCCCCACGTCGTTGCCGGGGGTCGCGATGCGCATCAACAGGTCGGTGCCTTGCAGCAACGCGTCGATGTGTTCGGGTTGCAGGTACAGGCGGCTTTCTTGCGCACTGACCAGGCAGTCCTCCATCACGTGGGCCACGCTGACCCCGGCGTCCACCCCGACGATCCGCGCTGCGCCCTTCAGCGAGTGCGCGGCGCGCATGCAGGCTTCCAAATGGTCGGCCTGTGTCGGGTTGCGCTCCAGTGCCAGCAGGCCCGCGCTCAATACCTGGGTTTGCGCGTCGGCTTCCAGGCTGAACAGCTCCAGCAGCGAGGCATCGCGCATCTGGTCGGGGGTCATGTGAGGCTCCGGGTCACGGCGGACAACAATTGCGCTTCGTCCAGCCAGCGCAGGCTGCGGCCTTTCCATTGCAGCACACCTTGGGTATAGCGCGCGCTGGCTTGGGCGCCGGAGGCGGACGCAGCGTTCAAGGTGCGCTCATCGATGGCATGAATGCCGTCGACTTCATCTACCGGCACCACCACCGGACCATCCAGCGCGGCGATGATCAACATGCGCGGCATGATCCGTCCGCCAGTGGCGCCGTTACTGGTTGCGTCCAGGCCGAGCAATTCCACCAGCGACAGGCACGCCACCAGCGCGCCACGCACATTGGCCACGCCCAGCAGCGCCCGCGAACGTTGATGCGGCAGCGAGTGAATCGGCTGCAACGGCGCCACTTCGACCAAACAACGCGTGGCGATACCCAGCCATTCTTCGCCGAGGCGAAACATCAATAGAGAGCGGGTGAGCACATCGGTGCCGAGCTCGGCAGCCGCCTGCGGGCGGCGGTCATCCTGCTGCAAGGCATACCGGTCGAGCAAGCGCGTGGCGGCGGCGGAATACACCGAGCAGTTGCGGCAATGAATATGCTCTGCCAGCAGCGGGCAGGACTTGTCGCCATGGATGCCGATGCGGTTCCAGCAATCGTCGATGGCGTGCGTGTCGGCCAGGGTCAGGTTAAGGCCTGCGGTATCGAGCGCGTCTGGGCTACTCATGGTTTGGACTCACTGTCGGCTCGCTCGCTACGCGCGGCCCGCGCCTGCAAACGGCGCGCCCCCGCACTGTCGCCCTGAGACTCAAGCAACGCGGCCAGGTGCATCAAGGCCTGCGGATGCTGGGGTTCCAGGTACAAGGCTTTTCGATAATAGCCCTGAGCTTCCAGAGCATTGCCCGCCACATCGCTGAGCAGCCCCAGCCAGTAAAACACTTGGGCGACCGGCGGGTGGCTGGTTAAATAATGCTCACAGGCAGCACGGGCTTCGGCGCTTTTGCCTTCGTTGGCCAGCGTGGCAATACGCGTGAGCAGGTCACCCGCCTCGGTTTGCGGCGCCTTGATCGGCGCCACGTGGGCGGTGACGGTGCTGAACGGGCGCGGCTTGGGCAGCGGCGCCGTGTTGCGTGGCGCAGGCATCGGCACCGACGGGAATACCGGTGCAGGCTCAGGCTTGACCGGCTCGACATGCCGGCTGAAGGCAAAAGATTGCGGTATGCCAATCGAGCGCATGCCATGGCGCCCCAGCAAGCTACCTTCGGCGGGGCCGATAAACAGTACGCCGTCCACGTGGGTCAGGCCCTTGAGCACGTCAAACACTTGCTTTTGGGTTGGCTGGTCAAAGTAGATCAGCAGGTTGCGGCAGAACACAAAATCATAGGCAGGCTCATTGACCAGCAACGCAGGATCAAGCAGGTTACCGACCTGCAGACGCACTTGTTCGCGCACCCGGTCGTTGATGCGATAACCGTCAGCCTCTTCGGTGAAGTGGTGCTCGCGAAACTCGAGGTAGCTGCCGCGAAAAGAATTCTTGCCATACACCCCGCGCTTGGCGCGTTCCACCGACAGCGGGCTGACATCCAGCCCCAGCACCTTGAACTGGTGCGGCGCCAGCCCTGCATCCAGCAAGGCCATGGCGATCGAGTACGGCTCTTCGCCGGTGGAACACGGCAGGCTGAGAATGCGCAGCGCACGCATCTGCTTGATCTCGGCCAGACGCGCCACCGCCAGCCGTGCCAGCGTCGCAAACGATTCGGGGTAACGAAAAAACCAGGTTTCGGGGACGATCACCGCTTCGATCAGCGCCTGCTGCTCGTCATGCGAGCATTGCAGCCGCTGCCAGTAATCATCCTCGGTCTGCGCGTTGATGGCCTGAATACGCTGGCGCACCGCGCGCTCGATAATCGCCTCACCGACCGACGCGACATCCAGCCCGATACGTTCTTTGAGGAAGGCGAACAAGCGCGCGTCGTTGCTCATAGGCTCAACTCGGCGGAGAACAGCAAGGCGCGAACGGGCTCCGTGAGCAGTTCATTCACACCAATCCATTGCGTCAAACCCAGTGCATCTTCACGCACCAACCCCAAATACGGCGCCTCGCGGTTGTCCAGGCCATACGGCTTGAACTCGCCGGGTTCGCAACGCAGGGTGTCCGTCGCTTGTTCCAGAATCAGCCCCAGCCAGCGCGCTTCAACCCAGGGTTGCGGCTGATAATTGACCAGCACCAGCCGCGTGCTGGTGCGCGCCTGGGCAGGTTGACCAAAGGTCAGCGCACACAGATCGATAACCGGCACCAGCGCGCCGCGATGGGCGAAGATCCCGGCTACCCATGCCGGCGCATGGGCGATGGGTTTTAGCGGCAAGCGTGGCAGCACCTCGGCGACGTCCGTGGCCTTGAGGGCGTAGCGTTCGCCACCGATGTGGAACGTCAGGAACAACACCTGTTTGGCTGCGGGTGCGCCGACGCGTTTAGCCACGAATTCGCTCATCAGACTTTGAAACGCGACACGCCGCTGCGCAAACCGACCGCAACCTGGCTCAGTTCATCAATCGCAAAGCTGGCCTGGCGCAGTGAGTCCACGGTCTGGCTGCTGGCATCGCCCAGTTGCACCAGCGCGTGGTTGATCTGCTCGGCGCCGGTGGCCTGGGCCTGCATGCCTTCGTTAACCATCAACACCCGCGGCGCCAAGGCCTGTACCTGGTGGATGATCTGCGAGAGTTGCTCACCCACTTGCTGCACTTCGAACATGCCCCGGCGCACCTCTTCGGAGAACTTGTCCATGCCCATCACGCCCGCCGACACCGCCGACTGGATCTCACGCACCATCTGCTCGATGTCGTAAGTGGCCACGGCGGTCTGGTCGGCGAGTCGCCGCACTTCGGTGGCGACCACCGCAAAACCGCGACCGTACTCACCGGCCTTCTCGGCCTCGATGGCGGCATTGAGCGACAACAAGTTGGTCTGGTCGGCCACCTTGACGATGGTGACCACGACCTGGTTGATGTTGCCGGCTTTCTCGTTAAGGATCGCCAGCTTGGCGTTCACCAGGTCGGCGGCGCCCATCACCGAATGCATGGTTTCTTCCATGCGCGCCAGGCCCTGCTGGCCGGAACCTGCGGCAACCGAGGCCTGGTCGGCGGCGCTGGACACTTCGGTCATGGTGCGCACGAGGTCCTTGGAGGTTGCCGCGATTTCCCGCGACGTCGCGCCAATCTCGGTGGTGGTGGCTGCCGTTTCGGTGGCGGTGGCCTGTTGTTGCTTGGACGTGGCGGCAATCTCGGTCACCGAGGTGGTCACCTGTACCGAAGAGCGCTGGGCCTGGGACACCAGGGCCGTCAGCTCGGTCATCATGTCGTTAAAGCCGGTTTCGACCGCGTTGAATTCGTCCTTGCGCTCAAGATTCAGGCGCTTGCTGAGGTCGCCGTCGCGCATGGTGCTGAGGATTGCGACGATGCGCTGCATGGGCGATGTGATCGCGCGCATCAGCAGCAAGCCGCAGAGCGCGGCGGCGAAGATGGCGAACGCCAGGGACACGAACATGCTGATTTTGGCGGAGGCAACGGCGTCATCAATGGCGGCGGTCGCATTGTCGGCGACGCCCTTGTTTTCGGCGATGATGTCGTTGAGTTTCATCCGGCCTTCGGTCCAGATCGGCGTCAGTTTTTCCGTCAACAACTTGCGGGCGCCGGGCAAGTCTTTCGCCTCGATGCGCTCGACTACATCCGCAAGGACTTTGTTGTAAGCGACGTGCGCGGCCTTGAAACTATCGAATTCCGCCCGATCCGCCTGTACATAGACGGTTTTTTCGTAGCTGGCCATTTGTTGTTGAATGCGCGCTTCGAAGGACTTGTAGTCCGCCTTGTCGGCATTGGTGAGGGTTTTGTCGTCGCGCAAGCCGATGACATCGATAGTCAGCAAGTAGCTGTCGACCCAAGCGCTGCGGATGATCGAGCTTAGGTAAACCCCTGGCACCGCATCGTCACGGACGGCCACCTGACTGGTTTCGATCTTCAGTAACCGTGAGTAGGACACCACAACCATCAGCAGCATGATCGCGATGATGACCGCAAAGCTCGCCAAAATCCGTTGGCGCAAGGTCCAGTTCTTCACAGTAATTCCTCGAAGTGCCATTCAAATGAGGGGGAGTATAGCTGAGCAGAAGCCTTCATTAATCAACAGCTTTTGCTGCAGCGTTCACAGAATGCAAAATGTGAGAGGGGAGCAAGCTCCCCTCTCACATATAGATGTGGCACGGCAGATAGTTATTAGTTCAGACGCACCTGTTTTTCCAGCTCAGCCTTCAATCCGGGGTCAAGTTTCAGTTGCCGCGCCAGTTCGTCGAGGTAGGCTTTTTCCATGAAGTTTTCTTCGTCCACCAGCATCACGCTGGCGATGTACATCTCGGCGGCAATTTCCGGGGTGGCCGCCGCGCGTGCCACATCGGCCGGGTCCAAAGGCTTGTTCAACTCCGCATGCAGCCAGCTTTGCAGCTCGCTATCGCTGTCGAGCTTGGTCAATTCACCTTCGATCAGCGCCCGCTCACGCGCGTCCACATGCCCGTCAGCCTTGGCCGCTGCGACCAGGGCTTTAAGAATGGCCTGGCTGTGTTGCTCAACCTGCGCCGGCGGCAAGCGGTCGATGGTTTGCGGCTCGCCTTGGGGAGCATTGGCCTGCTGCGCCTGCCAGTTGCCATAGGCTTTATAGGCGATCACCCCCAACGCTGCCAACCCGCCATACGTCAGGGCCTTGCCGCCGAATTTGCGCGCTTTTTTGCTGCCCAGCAAAAGCCCCATGGCCCCACTCGCCAGCGCGCCACCGCCCGCGCCGCCCAGCAAACTGCCTAGCCCGCCACCGCCGAGCAATCCGCCAAGGGCACCTTTATCATCGGACTTTCGCTGGCCGCCGGCTTTGTTTTGCAGCATGTCCTGGCCAGATTTGAGCAACTGATCAAGCAATCCACGGGTATTCATTCACAGCCTCCAGACACTTGGGTTCGTAGGACCAATAGGCCCCCAGCGTAAAACTAAGTGCCAAAAAGCCGAGATCTAGAGTGCTTCCAGATGTAACCCGCCAAGCAGATTGGCTTTCTGTGGGAGCGGGCTTGCTCGCGATAGCATCAACTCGGTATGCCTGATGCAGCGAGGTGCCTGCATCGCGAGCAAGCCCGCTCCCACAGTTGACTGCATTGGGCTTGCTAGATCGTCTGAAGCGTGCGCCGCTGTAAAGGCGAGCCGGAAAAATCTTGTTTCATATGCATCGGCCACACACTGCTATCAAGCAATTTTCCTACAGCATCGAACCGCTTAAGCTATCTGGCGTCTGTTTATAGTCCGTTGCGTTTGGCCGAAGGCATGTCCGAACCGTAATTTCTGATCCATTACGTGCTAGGAACGGCGCGGGATTTGCTCACGACAGGTTGTCTCTATGCACCGCAGGAATTTGCTCAAAGCGTCCATGGCCATTGCGGCTTACACCGGTTTGTCGGCCAGCGGGCTGCTGGCTGCGCAGGCTTGGGCGGGGAACCGCGCCGCCGATGGCAAGGCCGTGGCCTTCGATTTCGAATCGCTCAAAGCCCAGGCCAAGCAACTCGCCGGAACGGCTTATAAAGACACTAAACAGGTGCTGCCGCCGACACTGGCGAGCATGACGCCGCAGAACTTCAACGCCATCGGCTACGACGGCAACCATTCACTGTGGAGGGAATTGAACGGCCAGCTCGACGTGCAATTCTTCCACGTGGGCATGGGCTTCAAGACGCCGGTGCGCATGCACAGTGTCGACCCCAAGACGCGTGAGGCGCGCGAAGTGCATTTCCGCCCGTCGCTGTTCAACTACGCAAAAACCACGGTGGACACCAAGCAGCTGACCGGCGACTTGGGTTTTGCAGGCTTCAAGCTGTTCAAGGCACCGGAACTGGATCGCCATGACGTGCTGTCCTTCCTTGGCGCCAGCTACTTTCGCGCGGTGGATGCCAGCGGCCAGTACGGCCTCTCCGCACGCGGCCTGGCGATTGACACCTACGCGAAAAAACGCGAAGAATTCCCCGACTTCACGCAGTTCTGGTTCGAAACCCCGGCCAAGGACGCCACGCGTTTTGTGGTCTACGCGTTGCTCGACTCGCCGAGTGCCACCGGCGCCTACCGCTTCGACATCGACTGCCAGGCCAGCCAGGTAGTGATGGCCATCGACGCGCATATCAATGCGCGTACCGCCATCGAGCAATTGGGCATCGCCGCCATGACCAGCATGTTCAGCTGCGGCACCGCTGAGCGGCGCATGTGCGACACCATTCACCCGCAAATCCACGATTCGGACCGCCTGGCGATGTGGCGCGGCAATGGCGAGTGGATCTGCCGCCCGCTGAACAACCCGGCCAAGCTGCAATTCAACGCATTTGCCGACACCGACCCGAAAGGCTTCGGCCTGGTGCAGACCGACCATGAGTTCGCCAGCTACCAGGACACCGTGGACTGGTACAGCAAGCGCCCCAGCCTGTGGGTGGAACCGACGACGGCATGGGGCGAAGGCTCGATCGACCTGCTCGAAATCCCGACTACCGGCGAAACCCTGGACAACATCGTGGCCTTCTGGACCCCGAAAAAACCGGTGGCCGCCGGCGACTCGCTGAACTATGGCTACAAGCTCTACTGGAGCGCGCTGCCACCGGTGAGTACGCCGCTGGCGCAGGTCGACGCGACCCGTTCCGGCATGGGCGGTTTCACCGAAGGTTGGGCACCGGGCGAACACTACCCCGAGGTGTGGGCACGCCGGTTTGCCGTGGACTTCAAAGGCGGCGGCCTGGATCGCCTGCCGGCCGGCACCGGGATCGAGCCGGTGGTGACCTGCTCCCACGGTGAAGTCAAAGACTTCAGCGTGCTGGTACTCGATAACATCAAGGGCTACCGCATTCTGTTCGATTGGTACCCGACCAGCGACAGCGTGGAACCGGTGGAGCTGCGCCTGTTTATTCGCACCCAGGACCGCACCTTGAGTGAGACCTGGCTGTACCAGTACTTCCCGCCTGCGCCGGACAAGCGCAAGTACACCTGATACACACGGCAGGAGCGCGCATGCGCGCTCCCACCGTTCACCACTGCGCGGTTCAGAACCGCGACACGCTCTTCATCGCACCAATCAGATAACGCATCGCCACCTGATCGCTCACGTTCAGGGCGCGGTACTGCGCGAGCATTTCAGCCTCGTCCGAACTTAACCGTCGAGCCCGCACGAACACCCTGCGGGTCAAAAAGACCACCAGTTCACCCGCTACACCATACGACTTGGCCATGGACTGTTTCTCCTGATAACAAAAAGACTCCTGGCGCCCATCGCCCGCGTCCCCTGAGGCGCGTGACCGTTACCGACAGCCTTGCTTGCTGGGCCAACAATCAGACTTACCCTAAGAGTAGAAACAATCTCATCACGCGTGGGATTTTTTTAGAGTATTAACTTAAATAAATCGCTTGGGTAACAATGACCTACAGACTTTTCCTACACTGAAGGCAATAAAAAACCCACCGGGCAAGGGTGGGTTTCTGGGTGCAGCGCGCGTCGTATCAATCCCTTAGATCAGACTCATGAATCGGCTGATCGCGATGCGTCGCGCGCTGATACTGCGCCGGCCAGACGGCCTTGCGCCCGCCCAAGTCATCATCGGCATGCAGCGGCCAGTACGGGTCACGCAACAGCTCACGCGCCAGGAAAATAATGTCGGCCTGGCAAGTGCGAAGGATGTGCTCGGCCTGCGCCGGCTCGGTGATCATGCCCACGGTGCCGGTAGCGATGCCCGACTCTTTGCGCACACGCTCGGCAAAACGCGTCTGGTAACCGGGGCCGACGGGGATTTCGGCGTTGGCGGCGGTACCACCGGAGGACACGTCGATCAGGTCCACGCCGAGGTCTTTCAGGTGCCGCGCCAGCGCTACCGTTTCATCCGGGTTCCAGCCGTCTTCCACCCAGTCCGTCGCCGACACACGCACGAACAGCGGCAGGTCCTCAGGCCAGACGTCACGCACGGCCTTGGTTACTTCAAGCACCAGCCGAATGCGGTTTTCGAAGGAACCGCCGTATTGATCCCGACGCTGGTTGCTCAACGGTGAAAGAAATTGGTGCAGCAGGTAACCGTGGGCGGCATGGATTTCCACCACCTCAAAACCGGCGGTCAGAGCGCGCTTGGCGGCGGCTACAAAGTCGGCGATGACTTGCTGAATTTGCGCTTCATCCAATTGCGTTGGCTGCGTGTGATTGGGGTCGAAGGCAATCGGTGACGGGCCGACCGGCACCCAGCCGCCGTCTTCCGGCTTGACGCTGCCGTGCTTGCCAATCCACGGCCGATGCGTGCTGGCCTTGCGCCCGGCATGCGCCAACTGGATGCCCGCCACCGCGCCTTGGGCGGCAATAAACCGCGTGATGCGTTGCAGCGGCTCGATCTGCGCGTCGTTCCACAGGCCCAGGTCCTGAGCGGTAATGCGGCCATCGGCAGTCACCGCCGTGGCTTCGGTAAAAATCAGCCCGGCGCCGCCGACGGCGCGGCTGCCGAGGTGCACCAGGTGCCAGTCATTGGCCAGGCCATCGTCGGATGAATATTGGCACATCGGCGACACGGCGATGCGGTTGAGCAGGGTCAATTGACGCAGGGTATAGGGTTCGAGCAGCTGACTCATGGCGCACCTCTTGGGCGTTCTGTGGGCACTCGTCTACACAACAGTGCATTGAGCCTAGTCGACAACGCTGGATCGCACAGGGTTCAGAAAGGAACGCGGGAGCCGATTGCCGGCTCCCGTTTTACAGCGGTTTACATCTCGACCTGGGTGCCCAGTTCGATCACGCGGTTTACCGGGAGCTTGAAGAAGCGCAGGTTGCCGTTGGCGTTCTTCAACATGAACGCAAACAGGCCTTCACGCCAGCGCGCCATGCCGCGGATGCGTGAGGCGATCACCGTCTCGCGGCTGAGGAAGTAGGTGGTGCGCATCGGGCTGAAATCCAGATCGTCCAGATGGCACAGTTTCAGCGCTTCAGGCACGTCCGGTTCATCGGTAAAGCCGAAGTGCAGGATGACGCGGAAGAAGCCTTCGCCGTACGCGTCCACCTCAAAACGCCGCGCCGCAGGCACCCGCGGAATATCTTCGTAAACCACCGTCAGCAATACCACTTGCTCGTGCAATACCTGGTTGTGCAGCAGGTTGTGCAACAACGCGTGAGGCACCGCGTCGGGCCGCGCCGTGAGAAACACCGCCGTGCCCTGCACGCGATGCGGCGGCTGCACGCGGATACTGCTGATAAAAATCGGCAGCGGCAAACCGCCCTCGTCGAGGCGTTCCACGAGCAATTGCTTGCCGCGTTTCCAAGTGGTCATCAATACGAACAGCACGATCCCCGCGAGCACCGGGAAGGCGCCGCCCTGGATGATCTTCGGCACGTTGGCGGCGAAGAACAGCCCATCCACCAACAGGCAGCAGAGCAACACCGGCACGGCAAACACCGGCGGCCATTTCCACAGCAGCAGCATCACCGCCGCCACCAGAATGGTGGTCATCAGCATGGTGCCGGTCACGGCCACCCCGTACGCCGACGCCAGCGCGTTGGACGACTCAAAGCCCAGCACCAGCAGGATCACGCCGACCATCAGCGACCAATTCACCGCGCCAATGTAGATCTGGCCCTGCTCGGCGCTTGAGGTGTGTTGAATGTGCATCCGCGGGATATAACCCAACTGGATCGCCTGGCGCGTCAACGAAAACGCGCCGGAAATAACTGCCTGGGAGGCGATTACCGTGGCCAATGTGGACAACACCACCAGTGGGATCAGTGCCCAGCTCGGCGCCAACAGGTAGAACGGGTTGCGCGCCGCCTCCGGGTCACCGAGCAGCAGCGCGCCCTGGCCAAAATAATTCAGCGCCAGCGCCGGCAGCACCAGAATAAACCAGGCGCGGGCGATGGGTTTGCGCCCGAAGTGGCCCATGTCGGCATACAGCGCCTCGGCGCCGGTCAGCGCCAGCACGACCGCGCCGAGGATCGCCACGCCAATGCCTGGGTGAACCATAAAAAAGCGCACGCCCCACACCGGGTTCAGCGCACTCAGCACTTCGGGTTGCTGCAGGATGCCGTAGACGCCCAAGCCGCCCAGCACCAGAAACCACGTGACCATCACCGGGCCGAACAGCTTGCCGATGCGGTCAGTCCCGTGTTTTTGGATGAGGAACAGCGCCACCAGCACCACCAGCGCGATCGGCACTACCCATTTTTCGAGGCCATCGAATGCCAGTTCCAGGCCTTCCACGGCCGACAACACGGAAATCGCCGGGGTGATCATGCTGTCGCCATAGAACAGCGCCGCACCGCACAGACCACACACCACCAGGAAGCTGCGCAGCTTCTTGCGCTCCCCCGCCGCCCGCCGTGCCAGTGCGGTCAGCGCCATGATGCCGCCCTCGCCCTGGTTGTCGGCGCGCAGCACGAACAGCATATATTTGATTGACACGACCCAGATCAGCGACCAAAAAATCAGCGCCAGGATCCCCAACACGCCGTCATGATTGACCTGCACACCGTAACCGCCGGTGAATACCTCTTTAAGGGTATAAAGCGGGCTGGTACCGATATCGCCGTAAACCACCCCGACCGCCGCCACCAGCATACCAATCGGCTTTGCATTGGAATGCTCGGCACCTGCTGCCTGACTCTTTGCCTGACCCATCAACCACTCCTGCCCTTTGACCTGAGGTCTTTTATAAACAACGCATCTAAGCTGACCGTAGCATGCGCTGTTTTACTTCTCGTAACAGACGTTTTATTGACCCAGGACTCATACCCGCGTGCAACGGCGCGAAGCATAGCGCAGCACTCGTCGCATTTCCCTGCATAAAGCTGGTCAAGTGCGGTGCCCGTCGCTAGAATTGCGCACTTTTTGATCAGAGGCGTACCAAGCGCCCATCCGCTGCCCTGTCGTGCCCGACGTGCGGCGTCATTCAATACCGAGGTTAGACATGTCCACCACCATCGCAAAAGCCAACCCCAAGGTCGGCTTTGTATCCCTGGGTTGCCCGAAGGCTCTGGTCGACTCCGAGCGCATCCTTACGCAACTGCGTATGGAAGGCTATGACGTCGTGTCCACGTATCAGGACGCCGACGTGGTGGTGGTCAACACCTGCGGTTTCATCGACTCGGCCAAGGCTGAGTCCCTGGAAGTGATCGGCGAAGCCATCAAGGAAAACGGCAAGGTCATCGTGACCGGCTGCATGGGCGTCGAAGAAGGCAACATCCGCAACGTGCACCCGAGCGTGCTGGCGGTTACCGGCCCGCAGCAGTATGAGCAAGTCGTGACTGCCGTGCACCAAGTCGTCCCGCCGCCTCAGAACCACAACCCGCTGATCGACCTGGTGCCGCCGCAAGGCATCAAGCTGACGCCGCGCCATTACGCTTACCTGAAGATTTCCGAAGGCTGCAACCACAGCTGCAGCTTCTGCATCATCCCGTCGATGCGCGGCAAGCTGGTCAGCCGCCCGGTCGGCGACGTGCTCGACGAAGCCCAGCGCCTGGTTAAATCCGGGGTGAAAGAGCTGTTGGTGATCTCGCAGGACACCAGCGCCTACGGCGTCGACGTGAAATACCGCACCGGTTTCTGGAACGGCGCGCCGGTGAAAACCCGCATGACCGAACTCTGTGAAGCCTTGAGCAGCCTCGGTGTATGGGTGCGCCTGCACTACGTTTACCCGTACCCGCACGTCGACGAGCTGATCCCGTTGATGGCCGCCGGCAAGATCCTGCCGTACCTCGACATCCCGTTCCAGCACGCCAGCCCGAAAGTGCTCAAGGCGATGAAACGCCCGGCCTTCGAAGACAAGACCCTGGCGCGCATCAAGAACTGGCGCGAGATCTGCCCGGAACTGATCATCCGCTCCACCTTCATCGTCGGCTTCCCCGGCGAAACCGAAGAAGACTTCCAGTACCTGCTGGACTGGTTGACCGAAGCGCAGCTGGACCGCGTCGGTTGCTTCCAGTACTCGCCGGTGGAAGGCGCTCCGGCCAACCTGCTGGACCTGGCCGTGGTGCCGGACGACGTCAAGCAGGCGCGTTGGGACCGTTTCATGGCGCACCAGCAAGCCATCAGCTCGGCGCGCCTGCAACTGCGCATCGGCAAGGAAATCGAAGTGCTGATCGACGAAGTTGACGAGCAAGGCGCCGTTGGCCGCTGCTTCTTCGACGCGCCGGAGATCGACGGCAACGTGTTTATCGACGATGCCAGCGGTTTGAAGCCGGGCGACAAAGTCTGGTGCACCGTGACCGATGCCGACGAGTACGACCTGTGGGCTGAAAAGCGCGACTGATAGCGTCAAGCGCTTTAAAAAAACTGAAAAGCCCTGCCTCTGGACAAGATGCGGGGCTTTTTTAGGTCTATCGTTTTGCCCATCAATACACAGACAGACAAGGGGCAGCGGGCATGCGCCAGCATTCGGTTATTCACACGGCTAAAACCAGCGATTACGCGCGGTTGGCGCAACTCTGGGAAGACTCGGTGCGAGCGACCCACGATTTTTTGCCGGACAGCTACATCGTGCTGCTTAAAGACTTGGTGCTGACGCGCTATTTGGACGCTGTGATGCTGATCTGCACCAAGGACGCCCGCCAGCGCATCACCGGGTTTGCCGGGGTGGCGGCGGGTAAGGTCGAGATGCTGTTTATTGACCCGCAGCACCGCGGCCAAGGTCTGGGCCGAGACCTGCTGCGCTATGCCATCGAGCACCTGAACGCGGATACACTGGACGTCAACGAACAAAACCCGCAGGCGCTGGGCTTCTATCTCAAGCAGGGGTTCGAGGTGGTCGGACGCGCGGAGCATGATGGCCTCGGGCAGCCGTATCCATTGCTGCACATGCGCTTGCGCCGGCAGCAAGATACCGGGGCTTAGACCCAATCCCCAAGCCGAACTCGGTCAAACTGTGGGAGGGGGCTTGCTCCAGATGGCGGTGGGTCAGTCAACTCATGTATCAACTGTAAAACTGCTATCGGGAGCAAGCCCCCTCCCACAAAAAGCAAAAAAAGCAGATCTGCTATTTATGCAAAAGCCGCCTTTGATCTGCTTCAACCACTCAGGTCGGCTTTCAGGCCTTTCAAAAGTGACTCGCTGTAAGAGCGAAACCGATATAAGCCACAAACCAAATACCGGATATGTACCCAACCTGAATAACACCCCAAGCCCGTTTGCTGCGCGACAGCGCTACATCAAAGATGCAGTGGGGCCTCCCACATAAAGCCAACCCCGGCCCAGCGCCACAAAATGCCACAGCACTGAAATGGGGCCGGGATTAACCGGCGCCAGGCAGGTACAATAGACGCCCCCTTTTGCTACGGCCCTAGTCATGACTGACCCCATACGTCTCTCCAAACGCCTCATCGAACTGGTCGGTTGCTCCCGTCGGGAGGCTGAACTGTTTATCGAAGGCGGCTGGGTCTCGGTGGACGGCGAAGTCATCGACGAGCCGCAGTTCAAAATCACCACCCAAAAGGTCGAACTCGACCCAGAGGCTAAAGCCACTGCGCCGGAACCGGTGACCATCCTGCTGCACGCGCCAGTGGGTATGGATGCTGAAACCGCGATGGCCTCGATCAGCGCCGAAACCCTGTCGGAAGAACACCGCTTCAGCAAACGCCCGCTCAAGGGCCACTTCCTGCGACTGACCGCCAGCGCCGACCTGCAAGCCAAGGCCAGCGGCCTGTTGGTGTTCACTCAGGACTGGAAGATTCTGCGCAAGCTGACCGCCGACGCCGCCAAGATCGAGCAGGAATACGTGGTGGAGGTGGAAGGCGACATGGTCGCCCATGGCCTTAATCGCCTGAACCACGGCCTGACGTATAAAGGCAAAGAACTGCCAGCCGTAAAGGCCAGTTGGCAGAACGAGAACCGCCTGCGTTTTGCGATGAAAAACCCGCAACCGGGCGTGATTGCCCTGTTCTGCGAAGCCGTTGGCTTGAAAGTCATCGCCATTCGCCGCATTCGTATCGGCGGCGTGTCCATCGGCAAAGTGCCGGTAGGCCAATGGCGTTACCTGTCCGGCAAAGAGAAGTTCTAAGCCGCACACCCTTTCCCGGCATCGCCTGATTGGGCGGTGTCCACTGTTGAAAACCAGGATTGCCCACCATGATTCACAACGACGTACTGCGCAGCGTGCGCTACATGCTCGACATCAGCGACAACAAGATGGTCGAGATCACCAAGCTCGGCGGCATGGACGTAACCAAGGAAGACCTGCTGACTTACCTCAAGAAAGATGAGGAAGAAGGTTTTGTATTCTGCCCGGACGAGGTCATGGCGCATTTCCTCGATGGGCTGGTGATCTTCAAGCGCGGCAAGGACGAAAGCCGTCCACCGCAGCCGATCGAAACCCCGGTGACCAACAACATCATCCTCAAGAAACTGCGCGTGGCCTTCGAGCTGAAAGAAGACGACATGCACGCCATCCTCAAGGCCTCCGAGTTTCCGGTGTCCAAACCCGAGCTGAGCGCGCTGTTTCGCAAATTCGGCCACACCAACTACCGCACCTGTGGCGACCAGTTGCTGCGTAACTTCCTCAAGGGCCTGACCCTGCGCGTCAGAGCTTAAAGCAGCCCCAAGCTTCACGCTGCAAGTTAAGCGCTTGTAGCGTGTAGCTTGTAACTTGAGGCTTCAGAAATGAGTTACAACGTCTCGCCCGTCGGTTTCGTGCGCTCCTGCTTCAAGGAGAAGTTCGCCATCCCGCGTCAGCCACAACTGGCGCCCGCCGCCCGTGGCGTGCTGGAACTGGTGGCGCCGTTCGACACTGGTGAGGCGGTGCAGGGTTTGGAACAGGTCAGCCATGTGTGGTTGCTGTTTCTGTTCCATCAGGCGCTGGAGGACAAACCTCGCCTGAAGGTGCGCCCGCCACGCCTGGGCGGCAATACGTCGATGGGCGTGTTTGCCACCCGCGCGACCCATCGCCCGAATGGCATTGGCCAGTCGGTGGTCAAGCTGGACAAGGTAGAGCCGGGCCGGCTGTGGGTTTCCGGGATTGATTTACTCGATGGCACGCCCGTGCTGGATATCAAGCCGTACGTGCCGTACGCGGACATCATTGACACCGCGACCAACAACATCGCCAGCAACGCGCCGCCGCTGATTGCCGTGCAATGGCTGAAAACCGCCCTGCACCAGGCACAAAGCCATGCTCAGCGCCTTGACGAGCCCTTGGTGGCATTGATCGAGCAATGTTTGGCACAAGACCCACGCCCGGCGTATCAAACGCCAGTGTCTACGCGCGAATACGGCGCGCAGTTCTGGGATGTGGACGTGCGGTGGCACTACCCCGAAGCCGGGGTGATTTGCGTGCTTGAAGTGATTTCAGCTGACTGAAACCGAAAACCAATGCGGGAGGGGTTTGCCCCCTCCCACATTTAGAGCTTTTTTGTTGCCTGGTCAGCCAATGGCCTGACGTGTTTACTTCTCGACGAACGCACGCTCGATCAAGTAATCGCCCGGCTCACGCATGCGCGGCGAAACTTTCAGGCCGAAGCTGTTCAACACTTCGCTGGTCTCATCCAACATGCTTGGGCTGCCGCACAGCATGGCGCGGTCGTCCTCGGGGTTGATCGGCGGCAGGCCAATATCGCTGAACAGCTTGCCGCTGCGCATCAGGTCGGTCAGGCGGCCTTCGTTTTCGAACGGCTCGCGGGTCACGGTTGGGTAGTAGATCAACTTGTCACGCAGCGCCTCGCCGAAGAATTCATTCTGCGGCAGGTGCTCGGTGATGAATTCGCGGTAAGCGACTTCGTTGACGTAACGCACGCCGTGGCACAGGATCACTTTTTCGAAACGCTCATAGGTTTCCGGGTCCTGGATCACGCTCATAAACGGCGCCAAGCCAGTACCGGTGCTGAGCAGGTACAGGTGTTTACCCGGCTTCAAATCGTCAAGCACCAAGGTGCCTGTCGGTTTTTTGCTGATGATGATCTCGTCGCCTTCCTTCAAATGCTGCAATTGGGAAGTCAGCGGGCCGTCTTGCACCTTGATGCTGAAGAACTCCAGATGCTCTTCCCAGTTCGGGCTGGCGATCGAGTAAGCACGCATGAGCGGGCGGCCATTGGGCTGTTGCAGGCCGATCATCACGAACTGACCGTTCTCGAAGCGCAAGCCCGGGTCGCGGGTGCACTTGAAGCTGAACAGAGTGTCGTTCCAGTGATGAACACTGAGGACACGCTCGTGGTTCATGTTGCTCATGTACGGGGAACTCCTGGAAATGGGTCTGCGCCAAAGGTGAAGTGCGCAATTGCACAGCATTCTAATGGCGGCGACAATATCTGTTAACTGGATTATTAAGATAAGGGTTATCGGTTATATCGATATGCGATTTACTCTCCGTCAACTGCAAGTCTTCGTCGCCGTCGCCCAGCAGGAAAGCGTCTCACGCGCTGCTGGCCTTCTGGCCTTATCTCAATCCGCCGCCAGCACCTCGATCACCGAGCTGGAGCGCCAATCCAGCTGCCAATTATTCGACCGCGCGGGCAAACGCCTGAGCCTTAACGCCCTCGGCCATCAGCTATTGCCCCAGGCGGTGGCGCTGTTGGACCAGGCCAAGGAGATCGAAGACCTGCTGAACGGCAAGTCCGGCTTCGGCTCGCTGGCGGTGGGCGCCACCCTGACCATTGGTAATTACCTGGCCACGCTGCTGATCGGCAGCTTTATGCAGCAACACCCCGAGAGCCAAGTGAAGCTGCATGTGCAGAACACTGCAAACATCGTGCACCAAGTGGCGCACTACGAAATTGACCTGGGTCTGATTGAAGGCGACTGCAGCCACCCGGACATCGAGGTGCAAACCTGGGTGGAAGACGAACTGGTGGTGTTTTGCGCGCCGCAACATCATTTGGCCAAGCGTGGCGTGGCGACCATGGAACAACTGACCCACGAAGCGTGGATCCTGCGCGAACAAGGCTCGGGCACGCGCCTGACCTTTGACCAGGCAATGCGTCATCACCGCAGCGCATTGAATATTCGCCTCGAACTGGAACACACCGAGGCGATCAAGCGTGCGGTGGAGTCAGGGCTGGGGATTGGCTGCATTTCGCGGCTGGCGCTGCGCGACGCATTTCGCCGTGGCAGCCTGGTGCCGGTAGAAACCCCGGACCTGGACCTGGCCCGACAGTTCTACTTCATCTGGCATAAACAGAAGTACCAGACCTCGGCGATGCGCGAGTTTCTGGAGCTGTGCCGCACCTTCACGGCCGGGGTTCAGCGCAGCGACGAGATCGTGCTGCCGAGCATCGCCTGAGCCTTAGATCAGGATCACCGCCCAGACCAGGGCGATCATGCTCAGTGCCACGAATTGCGCGGCGCTGCCCATGTCCTTGGCGTTTTTCGACAGCGGGTGACGCTCAAGCGAGATGCGGTCGATAGCCGCTTCGACTGCCGAATTGAGCAACTCGACAATCAACGCCAGCAGGCACACCGCAATCAGCAAAGCGCGCTCGACCCGGCTGACATGCAAGAAGAAGCTCACAGGAATAAGGATGACGTTGAGCAGTACCAACTGACGGAATGCCGCCTCGCCAGTGAAAGCCGCACGCAAGCCATCCAGGGAATAGCCCCCCGCGTTGAAGATACGTTTGATACCGGTTTGACCCTTGAAAGGCGACATAGATGTAGGCAACTGAACCAAAGAAGTGGGGAAACTAGTTCACGCAAGGTCAAAAAAGCGTGAATCGATGACAGCTTAATGCTGTGAAATTGACTCAAGTTGTTGCAAAAGCAGCGCCGCCTGCGTGCGCGTGCGTACGCCCAGCTTGCGGAAAATCGCGGTGACGTGGGCCTTGATGGTGGCCTCCGACACGCTCAATTCGTAGGCAATCTGCTTGTTCAGCAAGCCTTCACAGACCATGGTCAGCACCCGAAACTGCTGGGGCGTCAGGCTGGCGAGACCATCACGGGCGGCCTTGGCTTCGTCGGACACGTTGATTTCTTCAAACGCTTGCGGCGGCCAGGACACGTCACCGTCGAGTACGGTGCGCACAGCCTTCTGAATATCCGCCATCGCGCTGGACTTGGGGATAAAACCGCTGGCGCCAAACTCCTTGGAGCGCACCACCACATCGGCGTCTTCCTGCGCAGAGACCATCACCACCGGAATTTGCGGGTATTGCCCGCGCAACAGCACCAGCCCCGAGAAACCGTAGGCGCCAGGCATGTTCAGGTCAAGCAGCACCAAGTCCCAATCGGACTTTTCGGTCAGGCGGGCCTCCAGCTCAGCGATGCTGGCCACCTCAACCAAACGCACGTCCGGGCCAAGCCCCAGGGTCACAGCCTGATGCAGCGCACTGCGAAACAGCGGATGGTCATCGGCTATCAGGATTTCGTATGTGGCCATTGATTAAATGATCCTGTTTTTTTACGGCAGCCCTGATCGGTTCAGGGTTGGCCAGTACACAAGGCGACAGCCAGGCAGCTGTCACCGCAGGGCACCCTCAGCGTCAAAAACATCTGAAACGACGCTGAAAATTCACGCTTACGCCCCAATCGGCGCCCAGCATGCCCAGCGTAGCCTGGAGGGTCAAGCACTACGCCGGCAGGCATTTTAGCGGGGTACCGGTTTACAGTGCCATCATCCAGTTATCGTCCGCTTATACCGCCGGGATATACGGTGCAAGACGCGTATGAACGTGGTCGGCCGGGTCCAGCGGCATCTGGAACTTGGCGGCCAGATAATGCGTGCTGAACACGTCGAGGTAGGCGTCGAGCACTTCACTGGCCGCTTGATCGCCGGCCAGTTCCAGGCACAGCGCGGCAACTTCGGCGGTGCAAAAATGGTCGTCCCGCTTGGAGCGGCGCAGTTTGTAGCGCGACAGCTGTTCCGGCGCCAGGCTCAGCACCGGCAAATGCTCAAGGTAAGGGCTCTTGCGAAACATCTTGCGCGCTTCGCTCCAGGTGCCGTCCAGCAAAATAAACAATGGGCGCTTGCCGGGTGCCACGTCGACCTGACTGACCACCCGCTGCGGCGCCACGAATTCGCCGGGGAATACGATGTAGGGCTGCCACTGCGGATCGGCGAGCAAGGTCAGCAACTCGGGCTCGACTTCAGTGCGCGCCCAGGCGAATGCGCTGGTGTCGTCAATCACGTCGGCGATCAGCCAGCCAGTGTTACTCGGTTTCATCGGTTCAACGTCGTGCATCAGCAGGCACATGGCGGAACGCGCCTGCACCTGCGGGCGCCAGGCGCACAGGCAGTATTCGGGAATCACCCGGCAGCCGGGGCAGCGCTCGGCACGTGAACCGCGATTGAGAAAAGGCCTGACGGCCCGCGCCAGGCGTTCGGTACGCAAGCGGGAGACGGCGTGGCTCATCGGATACAACCCGCGAAAGGGGAAATCGACACTGAGGGAACTCGAGGCAGGCTTTAAGTGGCGGCAGTTTACCAGAGCTGCAGGCACTTCCCAGCGATACGCCTGGCTGTAGTGGCCAGCGCTCCCCTATAATTGCGCGCCACTGAACGCACAGCGCAGTGGCTGGTCTATGCACCAGTAACCGAATCAGGAGAGTTTCATGCTGCGTTCCATGCTGCGCCTTGTTGCCCCATCCGTCGCCCTTGCGTTGGTCCTGCCCATGAGCGCCCACGCGGCCTCGCTGCTGGAGGCCCAAATGAACAGGAAGCTGCAAAGCGTCGCGGCTGAAAGCAACAAGGACCTGCCACGGGAAATCGATGAAAAAACCCTGGAAGTGGCCTACACCGTTGAAGGCATGCAACTGATCGATCACCTCAGTGTGCAGCCTGATCGCGCCGAACAAATGCGCGCCAACCCCAAGGCTGTGTATTTTCAACTCGGGCAGAGCGTGTGCCTCAACCCGGGTTACCGCGAGTTGATGGCCAAGGGCGCAATCATGCGCTACGAGATCACCGAGAACAAAACCAATCGCCCTGTGGCGTCGGTCAAGTTTGCGGAAGCCGATTGCCCGGCACCTGCCGCAGCGAAAAAGAAAAAGTAACCTCCGATCGACCTTCGCGCGCTGCTGTCCAGCAGCGCGCGCATCCCCCCGCGTCAATTGCCTGCAGACCACTGAACTGCGTGATGTGTGACCAACAACCGGTTGCCAACCAACGGTTTTTCGGCACATGATCAAGTCATCCCGACAGCCTATCCAGAGCGTTATTTACGTCGTTCTGTAACACTTTCAGGGCAAAAGAGGGTTGCCCTTCTGCGACTGGCAGTGCAAAGGTTTCTAAATCACCAGGAACATACAGAGCCCGTCTTGCCGCCCGGCGAGCAGCGTGCAATGCCTTGGGCATGCAGCGACACATGCAGTGTCGTGGCCTCGGACGAATTTCTCGCCGCTGGCCCAGGCTCTGTGAAGAAGGAGAAGTTGAATGCCTTATGAATCGAACGAGCAGCTGCTCCGTCATTTTGAAGAGCACGGAGCAGACCTCACGCAGCAGGTCGACGCACAGCTACAACTGATCGCCCCCAACAGCCCGAACATCCCCCTTTATCGCGACATGATTCTCACCGTTCTGCGCATGGCCCAGGACGACCGCAACCGTTGGAACGCCAAAATCACCTTGCAGGCCATCCGTGAACTGGACAACGCCTTCCGTGTGTTGGAACAGTTCAAGGACCGCCGTAAGGTCACGGTGTTCGGTTCAGCACGCACGCCGGTCGAAAGCCCTTTGTACGCCTTGGCTCGCGAAGTCGGCGCGATGCTCGCGCAATCCGACCTGATGGTGATTACCGGCGGCGGCGGCGGCATCATGGCGGCAGCCCATGAGGGTGCGGGCCTGCAACACAGCCTGGGGTTCAACATCACCCTGCCGTTTGAACAGCACGCCAACCCGACCATTGATGGCACCGAGAACCTGCTGTCATTCCACTTTTTCTTCACCCGCAAGCTGTTCTTCGTCAAGGAAGCCGATGCGCTGGTGCTGTGCCCAGGCGGGTTCGGCACGCTGGACGAAGCACTCGAAGTGCTGACCCTGATCCAGACCGGCAAAAGCCCGCTGGTGCCGGTTGTATTACTGGATGCGCCAGGCGGCGGTTTCTGGCAAGGCGCTCTGGACTTTATTCGCAGCCAACTGGAAGCCAATCGTTACATCCTGCCCACCGACCTCAAGCTGGTCCGCCTGGTCTACAGCGCTGAAGAAGCAGTGGACGAGATCAACCGGTTCTATGCCAACTTCCACTCCACACGCTGGTTAAAACGTGAGTTTGTGGTGCGCATGAATCACCCGCTGAGTGATCGGGCCTTGGCCCATTTGCAGAACGAGTTTGCCAGCCTGCGGCTAAAGGGTGAGTTCCAGCAATTGGCCTACACGGGCGAGGAACACGATGAGCCAAAGTTCGGCCATTTGACGCGGCTGGTGTTCAACTTCAACGGGCGTGATCAAGGCCGGCTGCGCGAGTTGGTGGATTACATCAACTTGCCGGAGAACTGGGCGCAGGCTGAGGGCAAAGCACAACAGCGCGTGACGCCCGAGACTGCTTGATTTTTAAAGGCAAAAAAAAAGGCCCACTATTTTCATAGTGGGCCTTTGTTTTTTGACAGGTGCCGCAGATTGACGGTGGCAACTTGAAGGTTCAGTCGTCCATGTGCCGGCCGCTTAATAAGCGGCTGATCATCTCCATCGAAAACCCGCGATAACTCAAGAAACGACCTTGCTTCGCGCGCTCCCTGGCATCAATCGGCAGATGCCCCGAAAACTTGCGCCGCCAGGTGTCTTCCAACTGCGACTGCCAACTGATAGTGCATTCGCGCAGGGCGAGGTCAATATCGGCACGTTGCAGGCCACGCTGGCTCAGCTCTTCGCGAATTCGCGCAGGGCCGTAGCCGGAGCGCGCTCGGTAAGACACAAAGCTTTCGAGGTAGCGGGCTTCAGATAACAGCCCTTCTTCCGTCAAACGGTCGAGGGCGGTTTCGATCATTTCGGGCTCTGCGCCGCGCTGACGCAGTTTACGCGTCAGCTCGACTCGACCATGCTCGCGGCGAGCGAGCAGGTCCATCGCAGTGCGCCGAACGGCGACGAGTGTATCCAGTACAACTGTCATCGTTTGCTTCAGCTATCAGTGTCGGCTTCTTCTACTTCTTCAACCGGCTCGCGGTTGGCGGCAGCCTTCACGTCTGGCGCTGGAGTCAGCAGCTTGTCGCGAATCTGCTTCTCAAGCGTGGCAGCGATGTCCGGGTTGTCCGCCAGGAACTTGGCCGAGTTGGCCTTGCCCTGACCGATCTTGCTGCCGTTGTAGGCATACCAGGCACCGGACTTCTCGACAAAACCGTGCAGCACGCCCAGGTCGATCATCTCGCCATTCAGGTAAATACCCTTGCCGTAGAGAATCTGGAACTCGGCCTGACGGAATGGCGGGGCCACTTTGTTCTTGACCACTTTAACGCGGGTTTCGCTACCGACAACCTCGTCACCTTCCTTCACCGCGCCAGTACGACGAATGTCCAGACGGACCGACGCGTAGAACTTCAGCGCGTTACCACCGGTGGTGGTTTCCGGGCTGCCGAACATCACGCCGATCTTCATGCGGATCTGGTTGATGAAGATCACCAGGCAGTTGGCGTTCTTGATGTTACCGGTGATTTTACGCAGCGCCTGAGACATCAGACGGGCTTGCAGGCCCACGTGCATGTCACCCATTTCGCCTTCGATTTCAGCCTTCGGTACCAGGGCTGCCACGGAGTCGACCACGATCACGTCGATGGCGTTGGAGCGCACCAGCATGTCGGTGATTTCCAGGGCTTGCTCACCGGTGTCCGGCTGGGACACCAGCAGGTCGTCAACGTTGACGCCCAGCTTGCCGGCGTACTCAGGGTCGAGGGCGTGCTCGGCGTCGACGAACGCGCAGGTGGCGCCCATTTTTTGCGCCTGGGCAATCACCGACAGCGTCAGCGTGGTTTTACCGGAAGATTCAGGACCGTAGATTTCAACGATACGGCCTTTTGGCAGGCCGCCAATGCCAAGTGCGATGTCCAGACCCAGAGAGCCAGTGGAAATAGCCGGGATCGCCTGACGGTCGTGATCGCCCATACGCATTACGGCACCCTTGCCGAATTGACGTTCGATCTGACCCAGGGCCGCAGCCAAGGCTTTCTTCTTGTTCTCGTCCATTAAAGTCCTCACGTAATCAATAAGGCCTGACGGCCAACACCTGTATAAGTAGACAGTATTGTTCCACAAACATCGAAGATCGCCTACCCCTGATTTTCTATTTCTGCTGCAGCTCGTCGCAACAAGCCCTCCAGCGCGGCTTTTACCGTTTGTCGGCGAACCTCGTCGCGGTTGCCGGGGAAGTGCGCAAGCTCGGCCGTCACCTCCTCGCCTACCCCAAACGCCAACCATACCGTACCCACCGGCTTGTCGCGGGAACCGCCATCGGGGCCGGCGACGCCACTCACCGCCACGGCAAAGCGCGACAGGCTTTTTTCCTGCGCGCCCCGCACCATCGCCTCGACCACTTCCTGGCTGACGGCACCGACGTTGGCGAACAGTTGTTCAGCTACGCCCAGTTGCCGGGTCTTTTGTCGATTGGAATAGGTGACATACCCCGCCTCGAACCAGGCCGAACTGCCCGGTATGCGTGTGATGGCCTCCGCGATACCGCCGCCGGTGCAAGACTCGGCAGTGGTGACGTGGGCATTGAGCACCTGCAAGCGGCGACCCAGTTCAGCGGCTAATTGAGTGATTTCCTTCACGGTCGTCTCCAGAAACAGGCGGGGGTTTGCCTACCCTACAGGAGCAAATCGCGCACGCAAGCGACAGACTGGATCAAGATGCTAACGCCCGACGGCGCGCACATACGCCTGGCAGGCACGCAAGGCGATCAAGGCGTTATCACCGTCGTCGGTGATGCCGATAATTCGTTGAGCATGCGCCGGGTCAAGTCGGGCTCGCGCGGTTGCATGAACCACGCCGCCGGGGGTGGCGGTGGCAGGCACTGTGCAGCCACCGGCAGGCTCGCTGGCGTCGAGAAGGACTGACAGCCGCACATCAGCAGTGGCCAGGCGGTCGCGCAGATACGCCTGATTATGGTGGGCATCGTTCAACTCCTGCGCATGGTGCTGGTCGCTGGCACTGAGTTGTTGCTCCAGGGCCAACCGTTTGTCTTGTTCGGCGTGTTGCTGTTGCAACGCCGCCTGGGTGTGCTGATCGAGCACGTTTGCGTGCGTCGCCGCCAAGCGCACAAGCTGCGCCTCATACCGCCACGTCTGAAGCTGCCAGGCCAGGCTCGCGGCAACACCAAGCGAGAGGAAATAGCCCAACAGCCGGCAGGACATTAAGAAACGCATAACACCGCCTTCGCCCGCGCCCACAATTGCAAGCGGTCGTCCAAGCCATTCAGGCCACCATTAATGCGCCGGGTGATGGTGGTGAACTGGTCGTTGTCGGCCAGTTGATTCAGGCCATTGCTTTGCCAGAACCAGGCGGCGGATTCGCACGCCCATTGGGGGTGTTCGAGCAGTTGCGGTTGTTGCAGTAAACGCTCATCACCGAACAGCGCCTGGCTGCACGCCAGGTAATTGCGCCGTCCGGTGATCTGGATGAGCCCGCGACCGCGATACTTCTGGCCATCGCCATCCGCCTCGGGGGTGTTGCCCAGGCGAGCCGCCAATGTGCCGGTGTCGTATTTGCTCAGGTAGTGCTCGCTGCCCAGTTCACGTACGTACAGCAGTTGGCCGGATTCGTGGCCGACTTGGGCGAGGAAGGCGGCGATGCGTTTGGGGTTGTCGATGGCGTATTTCGAGGTCGCCGTGTTTAACGCCGATAAAAAAATGCCCGCTCTAAGGCGGGCTCCAGGCATCACCTGGATAAGGTGAGACAGCGTTATCAAGGGATGTCCTTATTTAAGCGATCATTCTGCCTGCGATAAACCGTTTGCGTTGATCACGCATCGATAGCTCTGTTGGCGGTTGCCGCTGGCCGTGACGGTGTGGATAGACCAGCGCCCCTGCATAAAACTTGGCCATGATTCATCCAGCAGTAACAGGCCTTCTGCGGCCAGTGACGGATTACCGGGGCAGGCCACATCGATCTTCAACCCTTCACGCCCCACGCGACGCATCTCGCCTTGCGCCGCAGAGCGGGCTTCGTCTTCGTTTTGATAACGTTGCGTGACCACTTTGAACGGTTCGAAACCCACCGCCACCCAATGCTTTTTACCGGCCGCCGCATCCCACCAAGCCGTTTGCGCGCCGTTGTAGAGGGCACGGCTGGTCTCGGTAAACAGTGCGCTGATAAACGCGCGATCACCCGGGCGATTGTCGCGGGTGACCGACAGTTGCACGTCCGGCAGTACCTTGCCGGACAATGACCTGATCCGCCCTTTGCGCCCCAGCACATACAGCGCGTCGACGGGTTTGGCGACTGCATCGAACTGCTTCGCCAGGCGCGTCAAAAATGCCATGTCGCTTTCATTGGTCTGGTCGATATGCGCGATCAGCTTGCCATCCAGTTCAGGCTCCACACGCGGTGAAAACCCATAGCGCGTGGTCAGTTGACGAAACAGCGCGCCCAGGGAGATCGGCCCGTGGCTGGCGGTACGCCGTTGCTTGAACCCCTCCATGTCAAACGGCGCCGCCGTGGCCACCAGCACCAAGCGCATGGGGAACAGTGACGCGGTGCGCTGGGTGATCTTGAACAGCCCTTTGTCGACCACACCGGACTCCAGGTAACCGACGCGCAGGCCAACTTTCCCGCCCAGGTCCGGCAACCCTTCGAGCCCTTCGATATCGAGGGTCAGCTTGAGCTGATCAGAGGCCAGGCCGGTGGTATCGGTATGCACCCACTCCAATAAACGCTGGTTGAACAGCGCGGCATTGGCGCCGTAAAGTTCCACCACGGGTGTGAATCCAAGTGCCATGGTTGCTCCTTAATCCCAGGCCGATACCGGCCGGTTCGTGAGGGGTTGCGTGTCCAATTCGGGCACGAGCACGGTGACGCCTGCGGGTAATACAGCGCCCTGTTCGGCCAGCGCCGGGTTCAGCCGCCACAGGGCTTCTTCGGCCGCATCATCACAGCGGCCCAGCTCGCGGTAGAGCAGCAGGTTGACTGAGTCACCGGCGATACTTCTCACCTTACGCATTGACGAACTCCTCAAGCACCAGCGTCCAATTGATCAGCATGGCGGTGCCATCGTCGATCACACCGGCCTGCTTTTCGTCGATCGACTTGATCGTCCACAACCCCCAGTTACGCCCGATACCATCGACCAAAGGCAACGGCACCCGAACAGCTTGCAGCGCCCGCAGCTCATCCAGACGCGCCATGCCTTTGGCACGTGTGGTCTTGCCGCCAAACGTGAGCGTTTCGAGCGCCTGGCCGACTTGGGTGGATTTGGGCTTGCCGACAATAATGTCCAGGCTGCCCCAGCCACCGCTGCTCACACGATCAAGGGTGTCGTAGGCAAACCCGCGCGAGAGCCCAAAAATAAAAGTGCCCAACACCATCTGTTGTCGCATCACACAGCTCCATCGGTCAGTGCTGCGTCGCGTCGCGTCGCCAGCAGGTTGTCCATCGACAGTGGGGTAAATTGCGCTTCGATCTGTTGCACCACCAGCGCCGCCAATTGTTGATGACTGGCTTGCTCAGGCGCGGTGATGGTGATCTGCGGCGCAAAATTGATTGGGCGGTTATCGGCTTGAGGGCTGTTAAGGTTTTGGCTGACCTGCGTGGGTGAGGGTAAACGGTCGCTTGTGCCCATCACTTTTTCAGCCAGCCACGTGCCCGCTTCACTGCCGAGCAAGCCACCGATGGCGCCGCCTACCGCAGTGCCAACACCGGGCAATATCAACGTGCCAATGGCTGCGCCAGCGGAAGCGCCCGCCCACGCGCCACCGGCGGTACTCAGGCCTGTGCCGATGGCTTTTGCGTCGCCATTACGCACGCCCTGGATGACATCCATGGCGGTGTCGACGTACTTCAACGGGCCCAGCCGGCGCGCGGCGGATGACTCCAATTTGCTCAAGGTGCCCATCAGGCCGGAGGTGGGCATTCTTGGCGAGCCGGGCACAGCCGCAGGCAGGCGCTCGCCGCCGACAGCCTGAATACGCGATGAGGTATTCGCGCGGCCTTCGGACGGCATCGGTACAACGCGCCGCGCCGACGCTTCGACCAACCCCGGCGCTCTGACAGGCACCGATTGGCGCGCGGCATTAGCCTTCTTGCGGCGGCTTGGCTGGGCGCGGGACGAAGTATTCGCGCGACCTTCGGACGGCATCGGTACTACGCTGCGCGCCGACGCTTCGACCAACCCCGGCGCTCTGCCTGGCGCCGATTGGCGAGCGGCATTATTCCTTTTGCGGCGGGTTGGCTCGGCCGCAGGCGGCAGTAAAGCCTGAGTGGGAGCGTTGCCAGTGAACCCCGCCAGCGAGCTGGTCAATGGCTTGGCAACCCGATCAAACAGACTGCGGGCCAACCCGGAAAAGCCAGCGGTTTTTTTCGCCGGGGTTCTGGCGGCTGCCTGCGAACGGGCGGGTTTCGGCTTGCCTGCGTTGGTCTTCCTGCCGGTGTTTCTTGGGCCAAAACGCTCGCGTCCTCGCGGGGCTTCGGCCGCAGGCGGACAGCAGCAATCCTTGCCATCGCCTTTATCGCTGCCTTTATCGTTGCCCTTTTCGGAATCACCTTCCTTGAACAGCTTGCCGATGAACGGCAGCTTACCGAGTGTTCCATCGACCACTTTATCGGTAACGCGGGTCTTGATGGTTTCGCCCACACTTTCAAGCATCGGCATGATCACGACGCCTGCCGTTTTTAATGCGCTGGCCGCAACAGGCGAATCGCCGGCGAGGTCATTTGCGCCGTCCACCACGCGGGTCTTGGCCTTCAGCCAGGCGCCTTCGAACAACATCGGCGCGGGCTCAAGCGTTTTGGAAAGGCGACTTTCGCTTTCAGTGGATTCCTCGCGAAGAACACTGATCGACTTTTGCGACGTTGTGGTCGTATCCAGCGACAGATTGGCGTTGGAAGATCGAAGCGCTGCGACCGGGTCGAGCACCTGTGCGGTGACGACTTTTAGGGATTCGCGGGTATGGCTGAGGTTCTCTGACGTGCTCGACGTCAATGCAGCGCCAGCCTTGGGCTCGGTTTGCTCAGCGGTCTTTGGCGGCTGAATATCCAGTGCCTTGAACGGCGATAACGAGGTTTCCAGCGCATCCACGCTGTCACGCAATTGGCTCAAGGACAGGCTGAGGCGATTCACCTCGAGGCCTGCATTGGCCAGCGCCAACTCCACGCCCGATGATGCTGCAGCCGCCCGACTGTTTTCGGGTACCAAAGCCCCTGCGTTGACGACGGCGGCGTCCATCGCACCGCCGACACTGCCGAACACCTGCTGGCCATCCTTGGCCATGGCATACGTGAGCGAATACTTGTCTTGCATCCCGCTTACTCCTGTTTAACGCCAAGACGAGTGATCGCAATGTCGTAGCGGCGCAATGCTTTTCCGGCGTCCCAGTCGAGGATCTCCGCCTCATTGACCGAATAAATCAGCGGTACCACATCGAGGATTACTTCGATGTCGCGCTCCGAAAGAAGTCCGCCGGTTGATTTAAAAAATCGTCGATGCGCTCCTGCAGTTCCGTCCAGTCGGGCACGGTCAGGCCGGCGAGATCAGGGATCATCAGGCCAGTGCAGTGCGCGGTGATGAACTCGGCGCGCTCCTTGTTGGTGGCGAGCTTTTTCATCACTTTGGTCACGCGCAGGGCGGGCATTTCCAACGCGAGTTCAGTCTGGGTTCGACCGGCTGCCGCCAACGGCAACAGCAAGTGGACCGGCTGATCGTGGTTCGCCACGGTGCGTTCATCCAGGAAGAACGACGCAGGGCGCGTCGACATTTCGTGGACGTATTGGGCGATGCTCACGTAGTCCGGACGCTTGAGTTGGTCGAGCTCTTTTTCTGACAGGCCGGTGGCGAGTTTCGCCAGCTCGAAGAACTGGTCGTCCTCGTCGTCACCGGCGCGGGCCAGCGCGTCTTTTTGCGCGGCATAGAACAGCGGCTTGAGTTGGATTTTTTCGATCGTCGCGCCGGTGTCAGCGGTGATCGGGGACAGCAGGCGGTGCAGCGGTGGCATCCAGGCCATTACGTCATTCCTTGATAAGCGTTTTAAAAGGCAGCGCAGCACTAAGCTGCGCGCGCGGTCACTGTGGGCGCCGGCTTGCTCGCGATGGCAGTGGGTCGATCAGCACAGGTGTCGGCTGACCTGGCGCTATCGCGAGCAAGCCCGCCCCCGCAGGGGGCGCACTGCGCTTTACGGCATCAGCACGGCGCGGCGGGCGTCACCGAGGATGTCGACGCCGTTGAGCACGAACTTCTGGGTGCGCACGTCGATGTCGATCACCGGAATGCCGTTTTCCAGGCGGCTGTAGGTGCGGCAGGAGAGTTCCAGCGTGATGGCCGGTTTATCGCCCATTTTCAACGTGGTTTCGGTCAGGGATTTCAACTTGCCACCGACGGTGTGGTAGGTGAAGTACGTCTTGCCGTCCTGGTCCTGACCGGCTTCGCGCACGTTCAGCAAAATGTCATCACCCAAGGTCACGCCCAGGGCCAGCATGATTTCCGGCCCTGCACCTTGCAGCTCGAGGGTGGCATTCAACACCTTGGCGCTCTTGGCCATTTCTTCGCCGATGAAGCGTCCGCCGGTCATAGACTCCATGTCGAAGTCGATCTTCGGCGGTGCGAACGAATTCACCGTTGCCGACAACGGCAGGCCTTGAAGGGTGGCCGCAAGGGCCTGTCTGATTCGGTTGGTAAACATTAGAGAACGTCCTCCAGGAACTGCTCGATGATTTCATCGCGGGCGTTGAGTTGATAAACCATGTGTTCGTTCGGCGCGTAGCGGCCGTAGTCGATGACGATGAACCAGGTGCCGTTCTTGTACTTCTCGACGCTGTTCAGTTCCGGGTGCAGGTACACGCTGCCGCCGGGAATGGTTTCGTCGGCAACCAGGGTTTGCATCCAGTCGTTGATGCGCTTGACCTCCTGGTCCATGAAGGACTTGGTGAGGTTCTTGGCCATGGCCTTCTGGCCAGCCTTGACCAGCTTGCGGCTGATGGCGTCTTCCAGCCCGACGTAGCTGATGAACTTGCCGGTGATCGAGCGGTTACCCAACAGCGAAAAACCGCCGAGGATGGTGCGCGCGTAGTAGCTCACGCCGTAGCGGTTGAGCAGGTCGCCTTCGGTGGAGGTGTCGAGGATGTTGTACTCGACCACGCGGGAAACGTCCTCGGCGAACGTCACCTGATTGCCCGGGCTTTCCCACTGCTTGACCTTCGCCAGTGCAGCGATAGCCAGCGACGACGGCGCCAGGAACACGTTTTTCTTCGCCGCTTTGGAGTACACCGACGGCAGGTTGTGCACCAGCAGGCAACGGTCGAAGCCGAGGTCGGCACCGCCCAGCTCGCCGCTGTAAGTCACTTGGTCAGCGACCGAAGCGTCTTTGCCATCCAGCACCACACGCGCCTTGATGCGCTTGCCGAACGCGGCAAACTCACCGGCCACGGCCTTGGTGCCGGTGAAGCCTGGCGCGCCGATAATGGTCAGGTCTTCCGGCACGCTGCTCAGCGCAGCCAGGCCAAGTTTGCGGCCGGTGACCGGCTCGTTGCCGCCGATCACGTTGTTCAGCGTGTCGGCCGGGGTTGCGCCCTCCTCCACGATCACCACGTAAACCGGCACTTTCACCACTTTGAGAATCTGGTAAACAGCCTGAAACAGTGTGCCGGTTTCAGCGCCGGTAGGGTCCAGCAGCGCCTGAGTGGTGAAGCTGTTGATGCGAAACGGCGCGTTTTTCGGGATCGACGCATGCGCATTCGGCGCAGTGCCGACCAGCCCGATCACGTTATCGCCCAGGCCACCCATGGCCTCGGGAGATTCGGTGGCATTCACGGTGATGCCGTTGTGCTCGAAGTTCAAAACCTCAGCCATGATTAGTCAGCCTTCTTGGGGGTGGAGTTGAGGACGCTGGTCAGTTCCAGACGGCCAGCGGTGCGCAGCGCGGAGGCTTCGACGTCGAGCAGTTCCAGTTCCTGGCCGGCGGTGGACCAATGGCCACCTCCGGTGGGGAACGGGATGAGGACGGTGTAGGTTTGGCGGGTGTACATGTGTGGATCTCCAGGCGAAAAAAAACCGCTTGGCGCGGTATTGAGTGAAAGCATAAGTGGGCTAAAGAACTTGCCCGAACAATGCAGGGCGCTTATTCGGCCTGCATTGTCCGGGCAAGCCACAGCGGTGCTGATGGCTGATGTTCAGCGTTAGGAAACTGCGCGGATTGGGGCCAGTCGCGCAGCGCCTGCATATACGTCAGCAGGGCCAGGTACTGTTCATGGTCCAGGGTGGTAGGCGCCATCATTTCCAGTTGATCGCGATGCCGATCGCGCAACCAGGTGACCGCCGTCAGTTGATTGTCACGCCAATTGCGCGCCTCAAGCGCGAGGTCGAAAGCACTGGGCACGACGTCAACCAGATAGGGCAACCCCTGCTCATCATGGCGGCGAACAGTATTGATGCCTGCATCACGAATAACCGCTGCATAGAGCTCTTCGGGTAGGAAAACAGCATCCGGGGGCATCCTTTGATGAAGGCCGTCCAAGTAAGTGCATCCCGTTTCTTGACTGTAGTAACGCTTCATCTGAACCTCAGTAACCGATTGCAAAGTAGACACAACCTGACGCGGTCGTCGTGTTAAAGGTGCTTGAGCCTTTGGTAAGCGTGCCCATGTTCAGCGCATTCAAGCCGGTAGCGGTAATAGAGCGAAACTGCCAGACAGTCTTCATAGTGCCGTTCGCGCCAGTGTTGTCGCACTCGGAAACCCACAGGCAACGGTTTGGAAAAGCCAAAGGGAAAGCAATAACCGACTCGGTTGTTACGACGCTGCTGTAACCCATCTGCAGGATCAAACCACCCAACCAACTTGGAAAGACAACGTAACTGTTAACACCCAAGGAGATGGAAAACCCTAAGCGCAGCTTTTTAGGCGTGATGATGGTGGCGTCATCCAACCCCTGAAGGGTCTGAACTTGCGTTGCAACCTTAGCCGTACCACGATTTGACTCGGTGGCCTGCGCGGTCATTGCATCGACTTCGGACTTTCTATAGGTCGACTTGGCAACGTAATCGATGACCCAGGCGCGGGTGGCTTTGACCACTGTATCGTCAATCAGCAACGTCACCATCGACGCATTACTGGCCTCAAAAATCGCCCGAATGTAAAACTCTTTGCCTGTCCCGGACGCCGCCAAGACAGGCTTATAAGACTCCGGATATTTGGCGATGGCGTACAAGATGCCCGTGTCGGTCCACAACCCGGCCTCGCGCACATACCACCCGCCAACCTGCGCAGGCAGCGTGACCTCGGCCATCAACCAACTGGGGTTTTTTTCATCTTGAAACAACGCATTAAGAGGCCCACGCCAGACTTCGCGTTTGAGCGCCTTGGCACTGGCGTCAGGGTTGTAGGCGGCGCCGTTACCGTCACCGATGGAAATCTGCGTCAGCTTGACCGACACGCCAGCCGCTTTGCAGGCGGTTTCATAGGCGATGCCGGCGTCGGTGAGCAGGGTGTAGTAATCAGCCATTTAGTGCTCCTGTGGATAAAGGGTAGTGGTTTCGACGGTGTAGAGCCCGATCGCCGTAACGACACGCCCCGAGGACTCGGCCCCTGCCAGAACCCGTGGGTAAATTGAGGTGAGCTCACCACCGAGCGTCAGCGCACCGATGAAGTGGCGGCCCGACACGCCCAAACCTACGGAGATCGACACGATGTCGCGCTCACTTTTGGCATCCGCCAAACGCCGGTCGAGCCGCGCGTCGATGGTTTCGCTGTAGGGCAATTCGGTGTAGGCCCGTATGGAAAAGCTATAGGGCACGCCCTTCGGGTCTTGCTCGTACCAGGCGCGCACCTCGGGCACCAGTTGCAGGCCCTTGGCGGCGTTTTCCAGGGCCTGGCGGGTGCCGGCCTGACGTGCAGTGGGCCAAGCCAGTTTCACCGTCAGGCGTTTTTCGGTTTCAGGCGCCGTGGTACTCCATTCGCTGACGCCACGATCCGCCGCCAGGTAGGGCAAAAATGCATCACGTGTGTTCGCCGGGTCCATCAATGCAGGAAACGGTGGCGTCACCCGCTCAAGCAAATAGCCGAATCCCAGGTCCAGCGCCTTCTCTAGCGGCGAACTGTTGGCGGGCAGCAAAGTGTTTTTCTCACTCATAGCGTGCGCACCTCCACCTCGACGCCCGTGCAATACGGGGCCTGGAACGCAGTGCCGATGATCGGCGCCAGCGGTTCAAGGATTTGCAGTTGCGCCGCCCCGGCGCTGTGGATCGCGTAATCGATCCAGCTTGGATCTACGCGGCCTTCCAGGCGATGACACGACTCTGCGTAGTCTTGCAGCAGTTTCTGCGCGGCGACTTGAGTAAGGCCGGAATCGGGACCTGCGTTGATCTTGGCCACCACGCGAATTTTGTAGCGCAGGATTTGCGCAGCTTGCACGCTGACCAAATCGGTCTCGGGCCGCACATCCGGCCGTGCGAAATGGCGACGAACACCGTCAAGCAAATCCGCCGATGGCGTACCGTCGCCGTCGCGGGAGAGCACGGTGACCATCACTTCACCGGGCGCCGTTCGACGCCCATTGCCATCCTTGACCTGCGCGGCGTAGCCGTCCGGATCAAAGGTGTAACTGACCGTGACCACGCCCGGTGTGGCGCTCTGCACGTTTACCGACGGCCGCTCGCCGAGGGTGAACACCTCACGGCGATACTGCATCCGCGAGCCCGCCGCCGGGGCATGCGGTGCCAGGTAGTAACGCAAGCGGGCGTCGTCGTCGCTTTCAAGCGTCGGCGGTACGGGCGGGAAAGCCGCCGGGTCGCCGGGGTCAAGCACCTGGCGTTCCAGGCCCATATCGGCCAGGCGTGCATCCAGGTTGCTACCGGTGGCCCACCACGCCAGCATCTGCTTGATGCGTGCGTTGTATTTGCGTTCGTGAGTTTGCAAACGCACGCAAAAAGCTTCCAGCGCGAGGGTCAGCAACTCGCTTTCATTGTCGAGGCTAACCTTGAGCTTGGCCGCGCTTTGCGGCGCTCGCGTGGCCACGTAGTCGATGACAAACGCCTTGAATTCAGCCAGCAACGGTTCGAACTCATCCACCGCAATGATGGCCGGTTCCGCCAGTTGGTTCTGGCCGGGGATCAACATGCTCATGTCACGACCTCGAAGGTTTGTTGGCGGTTTTTCCAGGTGCCAGCAAACCGCAGCAACAGGCCTGCGCCCTGGCGGGTGGCGACGATGACCTGGGGCTGAAAGTCGCCGATGCCGTTCTGCGCGTTATAGAACGCTTGAGCCGCATGGCTTTGCGCGAGAATCAGCAGGTCGTCGCCAAGGTTTTGGCCGAGCAATTGCGGGATCATCGAGCCGTACAACGGGCGTTTTTGGCGAGTACCCACGGGTGTGGTCAGCGCTCGGGTGGCGCGCTGCACGAACTGCAGCCAGTCATCGACGGCTGCCCCGGTGTTTCGATCAATTCCGATCATGCGATGTCCTTATCGGGGGCTGATGACTCGGCCCTGGTGGTCCACCACCGGGCCGCTGAAGTGCGCGCCAGCCGCATCCAACACTAAAAGGGTGCCGCCGACTTGCAGCGTGATGCCTTGGGCGTTCATCGTCAGGCCGGCCGCGCCGACCCTGGCTTCAACCTGTTCGCGCGAACCTGTGAACGTGGTGGTGCCGTTGACCCAGTTGAAGGTGTGGCTGGCGTCGTCGTAGTCGCTTTGGGTGCCGTCCTGATGGCGCCGCCTTGTGAGCGTCGCCACGCTGGAAACCGGCGGAAAGCGATCACTGTTGAGGCCGAACAGCGCCACGGATTGCGAACCGCCCTCACCGCCGCCGTAGTTGAGCAACACGCACTGCTCGCCCACGGTGGGGATACGGGTTTCGGTTTGCGCACCCGCGCTGGGGTTGAAAAAGCGGATCGCCGGCGTGAGCAACTCACCGTGGCTGACCTTGCAGGTGTTGCTGGCGGCGTCGACTTCCTGGCAAATGCCAATCCGGCACACACTTTCGGCACGTCGATACACGTCTTCGAGTTGGGCTTCCATCTCTGCCAGGCGCTCGACAATCGGCCCCAGTTGCATGCGTAACAGCGCGTCGAACATGGGCTACTCCGCCAGTGGTTTGTATTGACCGGGATCATCGATGTTCGACACCTCCCAAGTGCAGGCGAACAGCGGTTGGCCTGTGGGATCGTTGAGTAACTCCGGCCCCAAATAGAGTGTTTGGGTGAAGGAAACAGTCCAGGTGTCGTAGTCCTTTTCTGCGGTGCTCTGAACAGAGGGCGCGGCAACGATATTGATCGGCAAATCGCACTGCGCCAGCGGCAAGTTCCAGCGGTTATCCAGCACCAGGTCCATGAGTTGGCTGGCCAGGTCGCAGGCGTCAAATGGCAGTGCACCCGGCGCCAGAATGGCCTTGAGCGAAATCGCCAAGGCGTGGGCCTTGCGCCCTTCGCAAGAGCGAATGCCCGTGCCATTGCCCTCGACCGAAATCAACACCGCGGTTTGTTCCACGGCGCCCTGAAAGTCCTGATAACTGCCAACCTTCAGGTCCGGGAATGCACGGTGCAGCGCCTCGCCAATCGCCTGTAGCAGTTGGGATGGTTTTTCGATAAGTGTCATTAGGTAGCGTCCTTGCAACGGTTACTGCGGGTCCGGGCGGGAGCTTTCGTTCACGCCGATGCGCTTGGCCGCCCACCGCTCATACAGGCCGATGGCTACGTCGGCACCCGCCATGGCGGTCAGGCAGCCGATGGCGCCGGCGGTCCAAATCGACATACCGGCGGCGTAACACAGCATTAGGGCTGAAACCCCGCACACCATGCACGCCCCGGACCTCAGGGCCAGGCGCCGGACCAGCGACCACCCGCGGGCGCCCTCCTTATCGGCGCGCCACATTTCGCCGGAAACCCCGCCGATCACGGCCAGTGCGATCACCAGCCAGACAGGCATTTCCGCCAACGCTTGCTGCTCGTTTGTCATGTCACGCCTCCTGGCTGAGCATTACCGGCAGAGTGCCGGGTTCTGGGTAAATCCATTTATAGGTAAGCATTCCAAAAAGCCCGGTCGCCCAGGCTTTTCAGTAATGATGTCCTGTGCCCTGCCCCACCCGTACGCACCTTTTGAAAAATGACCGCGGTTGCCTGGCAACCCGGCGTGGCGATAAAACGCCGTCAAAAAAGGCCCCGTAAGGGTGAGGCAAGGCACTGGTCCTTCGGCGCTACTGGCGCGGTACGGACCTGTCTCCATGTTTTTTCCGACCACGATCCCTGTCTGCCGGATAACTGCTTCTGGTGCTTTACGCTGCGCACCCGGGTCAGTTGCCAACCCTCTGAACCGTTAAGGCCGGTTCATCGCTGCCTGTTTTTCAAAGCGTTACAACTAAAGAGCGTCGGCATCCTTGCCGGTGTTACCTGGCTTCCCTGCCATCGCTTCGATGGCGTCCTTGCCGATGTTGCTTGCCTTCCTTGTCTTCCTTGGCAGCATCCTTGCCGCCTCCACCAGACCTTGTTGGCTGGCTTGAGATGAAGAATATGCCTGCATAAATATACAGTCAATGCATCAGTGCATTTATTTTTGCCGTTAAAATGCATAAATGCATTTGAAGCCCGGTGGACAAAGGGTTTGGCGGTTTTTTACAGGCGAAAAAAAACCCGCTCATGGCGGGTTTGGTCTTACGCAAGAAGGTTAACGGGCGTACATACCCCACCAGAACACATGGCCGAGGATGCTGATCTGCTCATCCTGAATATCCTGGAAGCTGTAGTCCTCGTCCGGGTGCTCATCGCGGTTGAAACTGCGCAAGCGAATACCGGAAGGCAAGCGATAGAGCTGTTTCACGCGCAATTGGCCGTTGTGGTTGATGGCGTACAAGTCGCCGTCAACAATATCGCCGATACCACACTTGCCCGCATTCACCCCCACCGTGGCGCCATCACGCAGCACCGGCAACATACTGTTGCCGCGCACCGTCACACACTTGGCCTGATCGAACTGCACACCGTTATGCCGAAGGCTGCGCTTGCCGAAACGCAGGCTGGCCTTCTCGCTTTCCTCGATGACGAATCTTCCTGATCCAGCAGCCAATTCAACCTCACGCAGAAAGGGGATCGACACCTCGTCATCATTAACGGGCGTGTCGTCATCCCACAGGCTTATGTCCTTGAGTTCCGAATGCATCGGGTCCCGCCCGTCGTCACGCAAAGCGCCCACCGCCACGCGCCCGCGCAGCTGGTCGGTGCTCACGCGAAAGTACTCGGCGATGCGCGAGATGTGTTTATCCGAAGGGTCAACGATCTTGCCGCTGAGAATCCGGGAGAGTGTGGATTGAGGCACGCCGGTACGCCGGTGAAGCTCCGTGGGGGAGATCCGGTCGCGGTCGAGTAGCTCTCTTAAGACGATTGAAACGTTGCGTTTTTGCATAACGGGGATCATGACGGGGGATTTTGGGGTTGGCAAATGCTAATTTGCATAAATTATGCATTTTTTGGGCCGTTTGCCTCCCGACTTGTGCAGTGCAAAGGGCCAAGCTTTCATATTTTCCGCAGTTGCGCGCACCTCTTGGTCACGCTACCCTCCCCTCTGTCGCTGCAAATTCAGCGATCGGGCCTGATAACCCGGCAAGATGCAGGCGCACCAAGCGCCCTCAGAACTCGATTTGCAGGCGTTTTTTTTCGCCCAGCATTTCGTGCAATGGCGGCTGTGCGTGGGAGACCTTCGGGTCTGCCGGGTTCCTGTATCTCCGGTTTATCAGCCTGCGCACAGTTGCCACCCAATTCGCCTGATAACGAATGTGGTAGCTCTCAATTGATATGGGAGTTTTACCGATGACCGCTACAAATCCGTCTGCATTAACCACCCTCGGCGTCACCCCCTTCTCTTTCCATTCCGACCAGCCTCTGTTTCGTGTCAACAGCGGCGTTTTCCTGCACGAAGCTTTGCAACACGCCTCCGACCTCCTCCACGTCGCCAAGCAGCTCTCAGAAGATGCGGCGATGACCAAGGAGACGGACCGTTACGCCTGGGCGTCGCATTACTTGCAGGAGATGGTCAAAGCGGTGATTGATGATGTGGTGAAGGTGTTGGATTCGCCCGTCGGCACTCAGTAAGGGGCAAAAGCAAAAAGGGGCGCTTGCCGCCCCCACTGTACGTGCGGGCTTGTCGCGCAATGACTGCCCGGCACACTCCGCGCAGTCAATCGTGGCTACGCCTTTACTGATGCGCTTTGAAAGCGCTGCTCATCTTTTCGGAACGATCCTACGACTCGCGTCGACGGTCTTGAATTCCCGGTAACGCCATTCTTCCCTAGCCTCATCCGCGACTCTCCCAAGACGAAAAGGAAGTTGCATGTCCGGCTATGTGCCAAGGCCAGCCAGGCCCAACGCTATCAAGAGCAACAGCGGCGCGACCATCGTTGGTAAAGGGAAACCCGGTTTCCCCGGTGGCACCAAGATACCGCCCACCAGAATCGAAATCCTTCGACCTGATCCAGCCTACTGAGGGAGCAGCCATGTCCATCGTAGAAACGACAGTCGTCGATATTATTGCTGTGCCAGAGTGGGAGCCCAAAAACGTAATTCTGCTTATTACTGACCACCTAAAATGGGGCGACAAGGCCCAACAGGGCGAGCACTTGCTGTTGCTGCAGGAAAAAATCAATACCTACATTGCCTTCATCGAAAGCGGCGAGATGTTGGAAAGTTATCCACCCTCCAAAGGCAAGCTGCCCATCATCCGCATTAATGGCCTGTACGAATTACCAGAGCAAGCCGAGGTCTTCATTGACCAAGTTTCAGAGACGTTGAAGGAAGTGGGTATTGGATTTGAGTTTGTGCTTAAAGACGACGAAGCTATTCGCACTATGTGACCGGCAATATCGCCGGTTGGTCGCGTTTATGAAGTTCACAAGATACCGCCAAAAAAATGAAAAACACATTTAGCGAATACACCTAGAGCACATTCGTAGCCCTGCTACAGCGCATCATCAGTCACGATGGCACGGAGCCAGAAGTGGACAGATTAGTGTGCCTCTTTGAGCAGGTGAGCGAACACCCCGATGGTTCTGACCTGATTTTCTACCCGGAAGACGGAGCCGATGATTCAGCATCGGGCATTACCCAGACGGTGAAGGAATGGCGCGCGGCTAAGGGATTACCGGGACTTATGGGCGAATGATTGAAGCTCTGGCGGAAGGCGTGAAGACCGGTCGTAGTGTTTTATCAACCACACTGTCGACGCGCTCGCCGTGCTTAAGATTTTAAATCGGCAAAAAAACACCGGCATTGGCCGGTGTTTTTTTGTGTATCTAGGGAATTGTAGCGTCAAGATCGAAGCCTACCGTCTGGATTTCTCCTTTAATTTTGAATAGTGAAATGCTATGAAACTCATAAACTGTATCACTGGTTTTTAATTTAACTCTATCTCCTGCTACTTCCTTGACTGCATTATCACTTTTAGCAACAAGAAAAGGAGTGCTATTTTTTGTCTTCTCAAGAGCCACCTCTTTGCTCGGCTGAATCTCCATGAGAAAATACCGATATACATCTCCAGTGGTAGCCCCGCCGGAGTCATACAAAACCTCATAAATAGCGCCACCTTCAGCAACTTTGGTGACCGAAACAACTTTACTAGGATCGGGTCTAAATGGCGAGGACGCAAAAATATACAGCGCCTGCACCAGACAAATAAGTAACAACCCCCAGGCCAGCCATTTAATAACCTTTTGATTTTGCATAATCTATCCCAAATTTAATCCAAACTTGGTCAACAGGATCATCACCATAAGGCGCTCCTGCCCACCACTCACCAAATTCCTTAGAGGATGTTCCAGCCACAGTCTGTGCAGCGCCCGCCCCTCTAAGAAGAACTTGCTCTGGAATCCCGGCAGCGGCCCCTGCAGCGCCATAATTAAAATTTCCGAATTCTGCATACTGGCGTCCCTGTTGTTTGTAGTCCCACGCCCCTTTATTTCTGACCTTCATATAGAACCATGTGTACATAAAAGCAGAACCACTACTAGTATAATAGCTGTCTTGTGCTTTTGCCTCTTGCAAATTTCCATCCAACGAGACTCCAGGTGGAGCTATCGGATATTGGTTAAGCCTAACCTTCTCTTTAGCTTCGCCAAGAAGCCTGGTTGATTCTTGAAGCTTCAGCTTTAAGGCATTTAAATAATCGATTTCGCGACTGGTATATTTTGCAGCATACGCAGCCTCGAGTGAGGCGTACCACTCTTTATAGTTCTTATCTGGAGGATAATTCGTCTTAATGCCGCTGATCCCGTCAGTGATGAACCGACTGGTGGGATAGCTAAAAAAATCGTGCCCATAGTAATATTTATCAGCAATTCCTTTCTGAGCCGTGTACACCTGTGTTTTTTTAGCGATAAGGGTATCTATCGAACGAATATGATTTTCAATTTGCGCGACTTCGTTCTCAGAGTTTCCTTCACTCTGTTCTATTGAGTAAAGGCTTCGTGCAATAGACGCTGGCATAGACTGAAGATTAGTTGAAAAATTTGCCTCTTGATCCCTAACATTTTTGGCAATAATTGGTGGGTACGTATTAAGTATGTAAGTACGCGTCGCGACGTTAATTAGCTGCCCTGTGTGACTGTGTGAAAAATCACTGTCACCTCCCCCACCTCCGAATTTCTGAGGTTCATATTTATTAATAACGTTGATTTCAATTTCTGGAAGATAAAGTGTTTCGCCTTTAGGCATAGTGAATTTCCTTTTCGCTAGGTCCAGTATAAAAGCTCTGCAGATGTCGGTAAAACGGACGATTGATTCTTCCGTCACCTTACTGCTCTCTGACGAAACGCTTGGGCTTGGGCTTTCCGGCTTTTGTTAAAGCTCAACGTACAAAATCCCGTTTCTGCGCCTTTCAGCATTTCGCGCCAGAACTGTATGCCCATCCAGCCAAGGCGCGCAAGAAGGTCATAAATTCCTGATATGTCCCCACCGACTGGAATACCAAGTGGGCATCGATCATAAAGCGTTCAGCCATACGAACGCGCCGACCGTACCAGACTCGCCACACCTCCCCTGCTGGCGCTTAACTGCACGTGGTAACCTTGTGTTTATCGCAAAACAGATGGGCCACAAAGACTTCCCCATGTTGGTTGAGGTTTACGCCAAGTGGATGGATGACGAGTCACCGACCGAGCTGCAACGCATCTGGGCAGTCATCCAAAACCAAGGCAAATAGCCCCATTTCTGCCCTACACTTTTTGAAGATTAAAGCTAAACCACTGATGAATAAGCAAATTTCCGATCTGTCCTCCCACACGCCGATGATGCAGCAGTACTGGCGCCTGAAAAACCAGCACCCTGATCAGTTGATGTTCTATCGCATGGGCGATTTCTACGAGATCTTCTACGAAGATGCGAAGAAGGCCGCCAAGTTGCTGGACATCACCTTGACCGCGCGCGGGCAGTCGGCGGGGCAGTCGATTCCGATGTGTGGGATTCCTTACCATTCGTTGGAAGGCTACTTGGTCAAGCTGGTGAAGCTGGGCGAGTCGGTGGTGATTTGTGAGCAGATCGGCGACCCGGCGACGAGCAAGGGGCCGGTGGAGCGCCAGGTGGTGCGCATTATTACGCCGGGCACGGTGAGTGATGAGGCGTTGCTGGATGAGCGCCGCGATAACTTGATCGCCGCGGTGTTGGGTGATGAGCGTTTGTTTGGCCTTTCGGTGCTGGACATCACCAGTGGCAATTTCAGTGTGGTGGAGATCAAGGGCTGGGAGAGTCTGCTGGCGGAGCTGGAGCGCATCAACCCGGTGGAGTTGTTGATTCCGGATGATTGGCCGAAGGATTTGCCGGCAGAAAAACGTCGTGGGGCCAAGCGTCGCGCGCCGTGGGATTTTGAGCGTGATTCGGCGCTGAAAAGCCTGTGCCAGCAATTCTCGGTGCAGGACCTTAAAGGCTTCGGTTGCGAGACGCTGACCCTGGCCATCGGCGCTGCCGGTTGCTTGCTCAGTTATGCCAAGGAAACCCAGCGCACCGCGTTGCCGCATTTGCGCAGCCTGCGCCATGACCGCCTGGACGACACGGTGGTGCTGGATGGCGCCAGCCGGCGCAACCTGGAACTGGATACCAACCTGGCGGGCGGGCGCGACAACAACTTGCAGTCGGTGGTCGACCGTTGCCAAACCGCGATGGGCAGCCGTTTGCTGACCCGTTGGCTGAACCGTCCGCTGCGTGACTTGGCGGTGCTGCAAGCGCGGCAGTCGTCTATTACCTGTTTGCTTGACGGCTATCGCTTTGAAAAGCTGCAGCCGCAGTTGAAGGAAATCGGCGATATTGAGCGCATCCTGGCGCGGATAGGCCTGCGTAACGCGCGCCCTCGTGACCTGGCGCGCCTGCGTGATGCGCTCGGCGCCCTGCCAGAGCTGCAAGTGGCGATGACCGAGCTGGACACGCCGCACCTGCAACAGTTGGCCGTGACGGCCGGCACCTACCCGGACCTCGCGGCGCTGCTGGCGAAAGCCATCATCGACAACCCGCCGGCGATCATCCGTGACGGCGGCGTGCTTAAAACCGGTTACGACACTGAGCTGGACGAGTTGCAGTCGCTGAGCGAAAACGCCGGGCAGTTCCTGATTGACCTGGAAGCCCGCGAAAAAGCCCGCACTGGCCTGGCCAACTTGAAGGTCGGTTACAACCGTGTGCACGGCTACTTTATCGAGTTGCCGAGCAAGCAGGCCGAGCAGGCGCCGATCGACTATCAGCGGCGCCAAACCCTCAAAGGCGCCGAGCGGTTTATCACGCCGGAGCTGAAGGAATTCGAAGACAAGGCGCTGTCGGCCAAGAGCCGCGCGCTGGCCCGCGAAAAAATGCTCTATGAAGCCTTGCTTGAAGACCTGATCGGCAAGCTGGCGCCGCTGCAAGACACGGCCGCCGCCTTGGCGGAACTGGACGTGTTGAGCAACCTCGCCGAGCGCGCGCTGAACCTTGACTTGAACTGCCCGCGGTTTGTCAGCGAGCCGTGCATGCGCATCGTGCAGGGGCGCCATCCGGTGGTGGAGCAGGTGTTGACTACGCCGTTCGTCGCCAACGACCTGTCGCTGGATGATGACACCCGCATGCTGGTGATCACCGGTCCGAACATGGGCGGTAAATCCACCTACATGCGCCAGACCGCGTTGATCGTGTTGCTGGCGCACATCGGCAGCTTTGTGCCGGCGGCCAGTTGCGAGTTGTCGTTGGTCGACCGTATTTTCACGCGGATCGGCTCCAGCGATGACCTGGCCGGTGGCCGTTCGACCTTTATGGTGGAAATGAGCGAAACCGCCAACATCCTGCACAACGCCACCGAGCGCAGTTTGGTGCTGATGGACGAAGTGGGTCGCGGCACCAGCACCTTCGACGGCCTGTCTTTGGCATGGGCGGCGGCCGAACGCTTGGCGCACTTGCGTGCCTATACGCTGTTCGCCACGCACTATTTTGAACTGACGGTATTGCCCGAAAGCGAGCCGCTGGTGGCCAACGTGCATCTTAATGCCACCGAGCACAACGAGCGCATCGTGTTCCTGCACCACGTGCTGCCGGGGCCGGCGAGCCAGAGTTATGGCCTGGCCGTGGCGCAGTTGGCCGGCGTGCCAAACGATGTGATCACCCGCGCCCGCGAGCACCTGAGCCGCCTGGAAACCACGGCGCTGCCCCACGAAACCGTGGTCGCCAGCCCAGCCAAAGGCAAAAACAAACCCAGCGCGCCGCACCAGAGTGATATGTTCGCCAGCTTGCCGCATCCGGTGCTTGATGAGTTGGCAAAACTTGACCTGGACGACATGACCCCGCGTAAAGCATTGGAAATGCTCTATGCACTGAAGACACGGGTCTAACGCAGACGCTTGCAAGCTGATAGAATCTCGCGCGGTTTGGGATGCTGCGGGCTTTTAGCCTGGTCCGCAGACTATCGCTCTCAAACCTCGCGAGCCCCGCCGATAAGGGGTTTCGCTGCCGCCGCCTGAGGAGAAAATTAGAAATGACCTTCGTCGTCACCGACAACTGCATCAAGTGCAAGTACACCGACTGCGTAGAAGTGTGTCCGGTGGACTGCTTCTACGAAGGCCCGAACTTCCTGGTTATCCACCCGGATGAGTGCATCGACTGCGCCCTGTGTGAGCCAGAATGCCCGGCCGTCGCTATTTTCTCCGAGGACGAAGTCCCGGCAGAGATGCAGGAATTTATTCAGTTGAACGTCGAGTTGGCGGAAATCTGGCCGAATATCACTGAGAAGAAAGATTCGCTGCCGGATGCGGCCGAATTTGATGGCGTGAAAGGCAAGATCAAAGACCTCATACGCTAACAGCGTCGACGCCCTCGAAAAGGCCCCTTGCGGGCCTTTTTGCGTTTCTGCGTGGCAGGTTTCACTTTTCTACAGGCGAAAAAAAGGGGCGGTATGACCCGCCCACATTTTCTCCATAGTCCCTTTGATCCTTTTCATCATCCTGATGAATCGCATCCCGCGATGTTCCGTCGAACCATCGTTCCTTGATGGCCGTGTCAATCCGTGGACACAGGGCTGATATTAGAGAGTTCCAAAGGAAGTTCAACGGGATCCAAACCTTTGGCTGACACGCTTGGCCGATGAGCGACACATAAATAATTGTTATATTTCAAATAGATAGAAAAATCTCTCGACGTTTTGAGTCGCACACACCCGGTAAAAAAACCGAACACTTACGCAGAAGTAAGTGAATGCTTACGCGCACAACTGCGTAAATGCAGCATCGGCCCCCGTTGAGCATTTTTCAGGCAATAAAAAACCCCCATACAGGGGGCCATATTATCTGTGGCGAGCGGGCTGCTCGCCGCAGGGCCGCTCGCCACAGGGAGGGATCAGTCGTCGCTGACTGTGATCGTCGGCATCGCAGGCGCAGCCGCTTCTTGCAGGACGATTCGCGCGCCCACATGACGGGCCAGTTCCTGGTAGATCATCGCGATCGGCCCATTGGGCTCGGCCGCCACGGTGGGCTTGCCGCCATCGGCCTGCTCACGTATCTCCATCGCCAATGGCAACGAGGCGAGCAATTCGACGCCGTACTGGGTCGCCAGCTTCTCGCCACCGCCCTCGCCAAACAGGTGCTCGGCGTGGCCGCAATTGGAGCAGATGTGCACCGCCATGTTTTCCACGACGCCCAGCACCGGGATGTTGACCTTGCGGAACATCTCCACGCCTTTTTTCGCGTCAAGCAACGCCAGGTCCTGCGGCGTGGTGACGATGACGGAGCCGGCCACCGGGACTTTCTGCGCCAGCGTCAACTGGATGTCACCGGTGCCGGGCGGCATGTCGATCACCAGGTAGTCGAGGTCGCCCCAGGCGGTCTGCGTAACCAGTTGCAGCAACGCGCCGGAGACCATCGGCCCGCGCCAGACCATCGGTGTGTTGTCGTCGGTGAGGAAAGCCATCGACATGACTTCCACGCCCATCGACTCAATCGGCACGAACCACTTCTGGTCCTTGACCTTGGGCCGCGTGCCTTCGGCGATGCCGAACATCACGCCCTGGCTGGGGCCGTAAATATCGGCGTCGAGAATACCCACGCGCGCCCCTTCACGGGCCAGCGCCAGCGCCAGGTTGGCGGCGGTGGTGGATTTGCCCACGCCGCCCTTGCCGGACGCCACAGCGACCACGTTCTTGACGTTGGCGAGGCCCGGTATTTGCGCCTGGGCCTTGTGTGCGGCGATCACGCATTGAATGTCGACCTTGGCCGAACGCACACCGTCCAAGCCTTCAATGGCCATTTGCAGCATCTGCGCCCAACCGCTTTTGAACAGGCCGGCGGCATAGCCCAGTTGCAACTGGACCGAGACCTGATCACCCTGAATCTCGATGGCGCGCACGCAACCGGCAGTGACCGGGTCCTGGTTCAAATAGGGGTCGGTGTATTGGCGAAGAACGGCTTCCACCGCTGCGCGAGTGACGGCGCTCATGGGCTACTCCCGAAAAAAGACTGACTGAAACAGGCGGCTATCCTAACCGTTCCAGGCGCCCAGCGGCATGCTTTCGACGGCGCGCACGCTGCTGAAACAACGCCACGGGGTGAAATATATTTGCGGGCGCTTTATAGTGGCCGACCTCCGTTTCATCAAGTAGCCGAGCCCCATGTCCGAGCCACGCAAGATCCTCGTCACCAGCGCCCTGCCCTATGCCAATGGTTCTATCCATCTTGGCCATATGCTTGAGTACATCCAGACAGATATGTGGGTGCGCTTCCAGAAGCATCGCGGCAACCAATGCATTTATGTCTGCGCGGACGACGCCCACGGTTCGGCCATCATGTTGCGCGCCGAAAAGGAAGGCATCACCCCGGAACAACTGATCGCCAATGTGCAGGCTGAACACAGCGCCGACTTTGCCGAGTTCCTGGTCGATTTCGACAACTTCCACTCCACTCATTCCGAAGAAAACCGCGAGCTGTCGAGCCAGATCTACAAGCGCCTGCGCGACGCCGGGCATATTGATACGCGCTCGATTACGCAGTATTTCGACCCGGAAAAGAAAATGTTCCTGGCCGACCGCTTCATCAAGGGCACGTGCCCAAAATGCGGCACCGAAGACCAGTACGGCGATAACTGCGAGAAGTGCGGTGCGACTTACGCGCCCACCGACCTGAAAGACCCGAAGTCGGCCATCTCCGGCGCCACGCCGGTGCTTAAAGATTCGCAGCACTTTTTCTTCAAGCTCCCGGATTTTCAGCAGATGCTGCAAACCTGGACCCGCAGCGGCACCCTGCAGGACGCCGTGGCCAACAAGATCGCCGAATGGCTCGACGCCGGCCTGCAACAGTGGGACATCTCCCGCGATGCGCCGTACTTCGGTTTCGAGATCCCCGATCAGCCGGGCAAGTATTTCTATGTGTGGCTGGACGCGCCGATTGGCTACATGGCCAGCTTCAAGAACCTGTGTGACCGCACGCCGTCGCTGGATTTCGACGCGTACTGGGCCAAGGATTCGACTGCCGAGCTGTACCACTTCATCGGCAAAGACATCGTTAACTTCCACGCGCTGTTCTGGCCGGCGATGCTTGAAGGTTCGGGCTACCGCAAGCCGACCGGCATCGCCGTGCACGGCTACCTGACGGTCAATGGCCAGAAGATGTCCAAGTCGCGTGGCACCTTTATCAAGGCGCGCACCTACCTGGACCACCTGTCGCCGGAATACCTGCGCTACTACTACGCTTCCAAGCTGGGCCGTGGCGTCGATGACCTCGACCTGAACCTGGAAGACTTCGTACAGAAGGTCAACTCGGACCTGGTCGGTAAAGTGGTCAACATCGCCAGCCGCTGCGCCGGTTTTATCCACAAGGGCAATGCCGGTGTATTGGTGGCCGAGAACGCCGCGCCGGAACTGACCGACGCGTTCCTGGCGGCCGCGCCAAGCATTGCCGACGCTTATGAAGCGCGCGACTTTGCCCGTGCGATGCGCGAGATCATGGGCCTGGCCGACCGCGCCAACGCCTGGATCGCCGACAAAGCGCCGTGGTCGCTGAACAAGCAGGAAGGCAAGCAGGCTGAAGTGCAGGCGATCTGCGCCACGGGCATCAACCTGTTCCGCCAACTGGTGATCTTCCTCAAGCCGGTATTGCCGTTGCTGGCCGCCGATGCCGAGGCGTTCCTAAACGTCGCGCCGCTGACCTGGAATGACCACACCAGCTTGCTCGGCAACCATCAACTGAACGCGTTCAAGCCGCTGATGACGCGTATCGACCCGGTCAACGTGCAGGCGATGACCGACGCTTCGAAAGAAGACCTGATCGCCAGCCAGACCGACACCGGCGAGCCCGCGCCTGCCGGCAACGGCGAACTGGCCAAGGACCCGCTGTCCCCGGAGATCGACTTCGACGCCTTTGCTGCCGTGGACCTGCGCGTTGCGCTGATCATCAAGGCCGAAGCCGTGGAAGGCGCCGACAAGCTGCTGCGCCTGACGCTGGACATCGGTGACGAGCAACGCAACGTGTTCTCCGGGATCAAGAGCGCTTATCCGGACCCGTCCAAGCTCGATGGTCGCCTGACCATGATGATCGCCAACCTCAAGCCACGGAAAATGAAGTTCGGCATTTCCGAAGGCATGGTGATGGCGGCCGGCCCCGGCGGTGAAGAAATCTACCTGCTGAGCCCGGACAGCGGCGCCAAGCCAGGGCAACGTATCAAGTAAGGCTCAAGGCCCGCGGTAAGCGGGCCTGTTTTATGAAGCGCGCGTGATATATGGCGAGCGGCTCACCTGTACAAGCGTTATGTATTCAACCGGCATGCCCATGAACCTGATTCAACGTATCGACGCGCTGCTGCCGCAGACCCAATGCGGCAAATGCGGGCACCCAGGCTGCAAGCCTTACGCCGAAGGCATCGCCGCCGGTGAGGCGATCAACAAGTGCCCGCCGGGTGGGCAGGAAACCATCGCGGGCCTTGCGCAACTGCTGCGTGTGCCGGTGTTGGAACTCGATACCCGCCGTGGCGAAGCCCCAGCCGTTGTCGCCTATATACGTGAGGCCGAATGCATCGGCTGCACCAAATGCATCCAGGCCTGCCCGGTGGATGCGATCGTCGGCGCCGCCAAGTTGATGCACACCGTGATCGTTGATGAGTGCACCGGCTGCGACCTGTGCGTTGCGCCCTGCCCTGTCGATTGCATTGAGATGCGCCCGGCGGCCAACGTGCTGCCGATTGTCGGCGGCATGGCGGCCAACGACCATGAACGCCATGAACGTGGCCTCAAGCGTGACCGGGCGCGGCGACGCTACGAACAACGCAATGCGCGCTTGCAACGCGAAGAAGCACACAAACTCGCCGAGCGCCTCGCGCGGGCCAAGCGTTCGACGCCGGTTGCGCCGGTGCAGGCCAACACAGCGCAGGCGGCCAGGGATGCTGCGGTCAAAAAAGCCAAAATCAGCGTGGCGATGAGCCGTGCCCAGTTACACAAATCGTTGAAGGCGTTTGGTCACCCGCCGACCTTTGAGCAACAGTCGCAATTGATTGTGCTGCAGCAGCAATTCGAAGCGGCTGAGCAGGCACTGAATGCACTGGAAGTGAACAGTCCGCCACCTGCGTCAACGACGACAAGCAAAGACCCCGAGCTCAAGCGCGCGAAAATCCAGCTGGCGTATGCCCGGGCGAATGTCGGCAAATTGCAACGCCAGCCGGGCGTCAGCGCGGATGAACTGCAGGCCGCACAACGCACGCTGGAAGACGCGCAGCGTCAGGTGGACGCTCACCTCAGTGCGTGAGCCGCAGCAAGCACCGCAGGCTGCCGGGTAGCGTGGTGATGGTTTATCCTGCCGGGGTTATGGCTGGCAGGCTCCCCTGCCTGTGCACACTTTTCACAATCACGTTGACTGCCTGCAAGGAACTACCTGCCCGATGAACGCCGCAAAACGCCTGGAAATCTTCCGCAGGCTTCACGAAGACAATCCGGAACCTAAAACCGAACTGGCCTATTCCTCGCCGTTCGAGTTACTGATTGCGGTGATTCTGTCGGCCCAATCCACGGACGTTGGCGTGAACAAGGCCACCGCAAAACTGTACCCGGTAGCCAACACGCCGGAGGCCATCCATGCCTTGGGCGTAGACGGGTTGTCCGAATACATCAAGACCATCGGTCTGTACAACAGCAAGGCTAAAAATGTTATCGAGACCTGCCGCCTGCTCGTAGAGCTGCATGGCAGCGAAGTGCCAAACACCCGCGAAGCCCTCGAAGCCCTCCCCGGCGTGGGCCGCAAAACCGCGAACGTGGTGCTCAATACCGCGTTCCGGCAACTGACCATGGCGGTCGACACGCATATTTTTCGCGTCAGCAACCGAACCGGCATCGCGCGCGGCAAGAACGTGGTTGAGGTGGAAAAACAACTGATGAAGTTCGTGCCCAAGGCGTATCTGCTTGATTCCCACCATTGGCTGATCTTGCACGGGCGCTACGTTTGCCAGGCCCGCAAACCGCGCTGTGGGAGCTGCCGTATCGAAGACCTGTGCGAATACAAGGACAAGACCTCAGACGATTGAGGCTTCATTGCGTTTCCCGATCAGTCGATTGAAAAAATCTTTTTTACCCCGCCATGGAATATCGTTATAAGGGGCGCCAACGGCATTCTTAGCCTGGAGTTAACCTTATGAGCACTGGCAAAGAACAACTGGATCTGGAAGACGACCTCGTTGCAGAGTCGGAAGACGATGGGGAAGCACCTGTTGCTGAGGTGGCCAAGACCAATCTGAGCAAACGTCGCACGATCGACAACCTTCTGGAAGAGCGCCGCTTGCAGAAACAATTGGCCGATTACGACTTCGATCTCTAATCGACCCGTTGACGACCGGAAGCCTCCCTGACGGAGGCTTTTTTCTGCCGGTTACGCTTGGCCCCTCAGTGGCAACCGCCTGCGCTATACAAGGCCGTTGCGTTGGGCCAGCTCGATCAGGTCGACGAGGGAGCGCGCATTCAGCTTGAGCAGCAGGCGGGTCTTGTAGGTACTGACAGTTTTGTTGCTCAGAAACATGCCGTCGGCAATCTCCTTGTTGGTTCTGCCACGCGCCAACTGCTGCAGCACCATCATCTCGCGACCCGACAGGCGTTCGACCATATCCGCTTCACTGGCGTTGCCCATGGTGGAGCGCACCGAATTAAGCGCCTGGTTAGGGAAATAGCTGTAGCCGGAGAGTACTGCCTTGATGGCGCTCAACAACTCGGTCAGGTCCTGCTGCTTGCACACGTAGCCAGCCGCCCCCGCCTGCATGCAACGCATGGAAAAATGGCCGGGCGCCTGGGACGTCAGCACCAGCACCTTAAAGGGCGCAGCCTGCTTGGTAGACGCCAGGCGACAAATCACTTCCAGCCCATCGAGTTTGGGGATCCCGATATCCAGTATGACAATGTCAGGCACATGCTCGCGCGCCAGTTGTAACGCATCGACGCCGTTATCAGTCTCGGCAACGACTTCATAACCATGACGTTCCATTAGCATGCGTACAGCAAGACGAATGACGGGATGATCATCCACGATCAGCACTTTATTCATGAGAAAGTCCAATTTCGCTGTTCGAATTATTTAGAGCAAGCACAATAGCCTAGTCGTTTCCTAGTTGGCATAGTGCTCACCCCCAAGCAACAGCAAGCAGAGACCCAACCCACAATGCTTTAGGAATTGACCTACAAAAAAACACCCAGTTGGATACATCGAGCTTTATGGGGACTTTCAGAACTTTCCGAAGCCATACATATTTTGAATGAAATATAGGCCTCTTAAGCGCTGTAACGCCCACGCGCCGCACCTGTCTTTCAGAAAATGTCCATTGCTTGTCACCACCGGGCGAATGAAGAGGTGAAAAAATTCCGCTGCTATTAGTTCCATTCAACATAGTTTCCGACCTCCCTAATTCCTACAGAATTTTCCGTGTCTTACATAAGTTTCGCTCTCATATAGTGAATCTTCTGTAAGACATAGTTCCTAGGCAGGTGTTAAAAATTCATTCAGACGTAAAAAAACAGCCATCAAGAAAAATCAGTCCACCGATGTTTATATCGGACAAGCGATAAACATTTACTCAGCACTTTTAAACATTGCAGTTCATTCAACTGCCTGGTGCCTTGATAAACAGGCAAAAAAAATGGCCCCTTGGGCAAGGGGCCATGTTTACAACGCGGGTATGACTCAGAACAACTTGCGACCCTTGTTGGCCGCAATGCGCATACGCAGTGCGTTCAACTTGATGAAGCCTGCTGCGTCCGCCTGGTTGTAAGCGCCGCCATCTTCTTCAAAGGTGGCGATATTGGCGTCGAACAGCGACTCATCAGACTTGCGACCGGTGACGATCACATTGCCCTTGTACAGCTTCAGGCGCACAACGCCGTTCACGTGGGCCTGGGAAGCGTCGATCATCTGTTGCAGCATCAGACGCTCAGGGCTCCACCAGTAGCCGGTGTAGATCAGGCTGGCGTACTTGGGCATCAACTCGTCTTTGAGGTGAGCCACTTCGCGGTCCAGGGTGATCGACTCAATGGCGCGGTGGGCGCGCAGCATAATGGTGCCGCCCGGGGTTTCGTAGCAGCCACGGGACTTCATGCCCACGTAACGGTTCTCAACGATGTCGAGACGGCCGATACCGTGTTCGCCACCGATACGGTTGAGGGTCGCCAGCACGGTGGCCGGGGTCATTTCGACGCCGTCCAGCGCGACGATGTCGCCGTTGCGGTAGGTCAGTTCCAGGTACTGAGGCTTGTCTGGAGCGTTCTCCGGGGAGACGGTCCATTTCCACATGTCTTCTTCGTGCTCGGTCCAGGTGTCTTCCAGCACGCCGCCTTCATAGGAGATGTGCAGCAAGTTGGCGTCCATCGAATACGGGGACTTCTTCTTGCCGTGACGCTCGATCGGGATGGCGTGCTTTTCAGCGTAATCCATCAGCTTTTCACGCGACAGCAGGTCCCATTCACGCCAAGGCGCAATCACCTTCACGCCGGGCTTGAGCGCGTAGGCGCCCAATTCGAAACGCACCTGGTCGTTGCCCTTGCCGGTAGCACCATGGGAAATGGCGTCGGCGCCGGTTTCGTTGGCGATTTCGATCAGGCGCTTGGCGATCAGCGGACGTGCGATGGAGGTACCCAGCAGGTACTCGCCTTCGTAGACGGTGTTGGCGCGAAACATCGGGAAGACGAAATCGCGGACGAATTCTTCGCGCAGGTCGTCAATGTAGATCTCTTTCACGCCCATGGCTTGCGCCTTGGCACGTGCAGGTTCGACCTCTTCGCCCTGACCCAGGTCAGCGGTGAAGGTCACCACTTCACAGTTATAAGTATCCTGCAGCCACTTGAGGATCACCGAAGTGTCCAGGCCGCCGGAATACGCGAGAACGACCTTGTTTACGTCGGCCATGCCATCACTCCACGGGGTTGTACGGAAAGGCAACGATTCTACCGATCAAAACCATGGATTTACAGGGGCGCGACAGCAAATGAAGATAAAGCGACAGATTATGTCGAGAGAGCGACCGAAGGTCGCACCCTAGGATATATGCGCAGGGTTAGTCGGCGCCGTGGCTTGGGGCGCCGGTTTTTCGGGGGCCGCTACACGTTCAAGCTGAACATTCACGCGGCGGTTACGCGCCCGGTTGGCAGCATTGGTGTTGGGCGCCAGTGGGTAGCTTTCGCCATGAAAGCGCAGCGTGATCTGCGATTCCGCAATGCCGTTGGCCTTGAAATAGTCCATCACGGCCAGCGCACGACGGCGCGAGACGTCGCGGTTGGTCAGCCGATTGCCGCTGTTGTCGGAATGGCCATTGAGCTCGATATGGTTAACCGTAGGGTCGGCCTTCATGTAGGTGACAATCACGTCGAGCTTCTTCTTGGCCGCCGCGTCCAGCTCAATACCACCGCCAGGGAAGCCCACCTCGGCCTGTTTGACCTGATCGTAATTCATCGGCAACAGCTTGGCGGTGCACACTTGATAGTCGTTGTAGGCCTTGCTGAACTTGACCGGCAGCAGACGAATTTCCGAGTAACCGCCCTCACGCCCATAGTGGCGCACGGTCGGGCTACGGCCTTCCAGCAACCCGGTAAACAGCCGCCCCGCCTGGGCCTGGGAGCTGTTGAACAAGACGTCGCCACTGCCCGCACGCACTGCGCCGAGGTTGATGTCACCGCGGCCTGGCTGCCACGGTGCAGCGGCGGCCAACAAGGTGGCGGAGCCCGCGCCCAGCGCGCCGTTATAAGCTTTCAGGCGGAATGTGGCCTGCTCGCCAGCGCGGCGCACAAACTCACCCGAACCAAAATCAGCGATCGGCTGGGTCAAACGGCACTCGAACACGTCGCCCTCCACCTTCCACTCAATATTCTCCAGACGTGTCTGGAACGTGAGGGCCATCGCAGGCAGGCTGGCGAACACACTGAGCAGGGCTAGATAATGCTGGCGCACGGGCGGCTCCACTGGTTTCTACAACACTTCAAAGCGTCATACGTCGTTAAGGCATACTCAGGGGTATCGGTCACCTCCCGCAAAACTTGATAGCGAGTGCCTGCAAGAGTCTTTTCCGGTAGCATTCCCACCAGATTGACCCGCCTGGAATCCCCAATGTCCGACCGCCTGACCCTGCTGCGTCCCGATGACTGGCATATTCATCTTCGCGATGGTGCTGCGTTACCCCATACCGTGGCCGATGTAGCGCGCACGTTTGGCCGCGCCATCATCATGCCTAACCTGGTACCGCCGGTGCGTAATGCCGAGCAAGCCGACGCCTATCGCCAGCGCATCCTCGCTGCCCGACCGGCCGGTAGCCGCTTCGAACCGTTGATGGTGCTTTACCTCACCGACCGCACCCAGCCCGAAGAAATTCGTGAGGCAAAGGCCAGCGGTTTTGTGTACGCCGCCAAGCTGTACCCGGCGGGCGCGACCACCAACTCCGACTCCGGCGTTACCAGCATCGACAAGATTTTGCCGGCGATCGAAGCCATGGCTGAAGTCGGCATGCCGCTGCTGATCCACGGTGAAGTCACGCGTGGCGATGTGGACGTGTTTGACCGCGAGAAGGTCTTCATCGACGAACACATGCGCCGTGTGGTCGAGCTGTTCCCGACCCTCAAGGTGGTGTTTGAGCACATCACCACGGCCGATGCCGTGCAGTTTGTCACCGAGGCTTCGGCCAACGTCGGTGCGACCATCACCGCGCATCACCTGCTCTACAACCGCAACCACATGCTGGTGGGCGGGATTCGGCCGCACTTCTATTGCCTGCCGATCCTCAAGCGCAACACCCACCAGGTGGCCTTGCTGGATGCCGCCACCAGCGGTAACCCGAAGTTTTTCCTCGGCACCGACTCGGCGCCTCATGCCCAGCACGCAAAAGAAAACGCATGTGGCTGTGCCGGTTGCTACACCGCGTACGCCGCAATCGAGCTGTACGCCGAGGCGTTCGAGACGCGCAACGCGCTGGACAAGCTCGAAGGTTTCGCCAGCCTCAACGGCCCGCGTTTCTATGGCCTGCCAGCCAATACCGAGCACATTACCCTGGTCCGTGAAGACTGGACCGCCCCTGCCAGCCTGCCGTTTGGCGAGCTGACCGTTATCCCGCTGCGCGCCGGTGAAACACTGCGCTGGCGCCTGCTGGAGGAAAGCAAGTGAGTGAAGACCATTACGACGACGAACACGAGCACAGCGGTGGCGGCTCTCGCCACCCGATGGCCGAGCGGTTTCGCGGCTATCTGCCGGTTGTCATCGACGTAGAAACCGGCGGCTTCAACTGCGCCACCGACGCCTTGCTGGAAATCGCCGCTACCACTATCGGCATGGACGAACAGGGCTTCGTGTTCCCGGAACACACGCACTTCTTCCGCGTAGAACCGTTTGAAGGCGCGAATATCGAAGCCGCCGCCCTGGAGTTCACCGGCATCAAGCTTGATCACCCACTGCGCATGGCGGTGAGTGAAGAAGCGGCGCTGACCGATATTTTCCGTGGCGTGCGCAAAGCGTTGAAAGCCAATGGCTGCAAACGCGCGATTCTGGTCGGTCACAACAGCAGCTTCGACTTGGGCTTCCTGAACGCAGCCGTAACGCGACTGGACATGAAGCGCAACCCGTTTCACCCGTTCTCCAGCTTCGACACCGCCACCCTCGCAGGCCTGGCGTACGGCCAAACCGTGCTGGCGAAAGCCTGCCAGGCGGCCGGCATCGACTTTGACGGACGCGAGGCCCACTCGGCTCGCTATGACACCGAAAAGACTGCCGATCTGTTCTGCGGCATCGTCAACCGCTGGAAACAGATGGGCGGCTGGGAAGACTTCGGCGACTGACTGAAGGTGAGCCCGCGCATAAAAAAACCGGCCTTCTCAGGCCGGTTTTTTTTGCCGCAAACGTGGCTTACAGCTTGCCGGCGTTCTCGGTCAGGTAAGCCGCCACACCTTCGGTGGAAGCGGTCATGCCCTTGTCGCCTTTTTTCCAGTTGGCAGGGCACACTTCGCCGTGCTCTTCGTGGAATTGCAGCGCGTCGACCAGACGGATCAGCTCTTCCATGTTACGGCCCAGCGGCAGGTCGTTGATGATCTGCGAGCGCACAACGCCCTTGTCGTCGATCAGGAACGCGCCACGGAACGCCACGCCGCCTTCGGACTCAACGTCGTAGGCCTTGGCGATGTCGTGCTTCATGTCGGCTGCCATGGTGTATTTGACTTTGCCGATGCCGCCATCGTTGATGGCGGTGTTGCGCCAGGCGTTGTGGGTGAAATGGGAGTCGATGGAAACCGCGACCACTTCAACGTTGCGCGCCTTGAAATCGTCCATGCGGTGGTCCAGAGCGATCAGCTCCGAAGGGCAGACGAAGGTGAAGTCCAGCGGGTAGAAGAATACCAGGCCATATTTGCCTTTGATCGCTTCAGACAGTTTGAAGCTGTCAACGATTTCGCCATTGCCGAGCACGGCAGGTACGTCGAAATCCGGGGCTTGTTTGCCGACGAGTACGCTCATTGGGTATCTCCTGATAGTAAAGGTGACGATTGAAGTAAAAGGACCGGCGTTGAGTCTGCCGCGTTTAAGCGACAGCCCTGTGACGCAGTCACGCTTCGTGAAAGCCGAGCATCATACCTTAAAAAAACCGTTCGTCAGCGCGAGGGCAGTGGCGGTGCAAAGAGCCGCGAAACTATTTTGACAATCATTCTCGTTAACATTAAGATCCATCGCACTTAAGCCTTAACACCGCGACGGTTCTCCTTTATGTATGTCTGCCTCTGCACTGGCGTCACCGACGGACAAATCCGCGAAGCAATCCTTGAAGGTTGCTGCAGCTACAAGGAAGTGCGTGAAACCACCGGCGTTGCCAGCCAATGCGGTAAATGTGCATGCCTTGCCAAGCAAGTCGTACGGGAAACCCTGACGCAGCTGCAAACAGCCCAGGCCGCTATCCCCTATTCAGCAGAATTTACACACGCATAATGACGCGTGTTTTTAAGAACCGGACCGAGTGTCCGGTTTTTTTATGCCCGAAATTCAATTAGTTAGCGCCAAGACGCGGAACACAAACATTCTTATTCCGATTAATTTTCATTTATTATTCAATAACTTAGGTTTGACACTAGAGATTTCGCCGCTCAAACTCCGCCTTATACACCGTTATTACAGGGCAGGACCCCAGTCATGAAAGGCGACATCTCAGTCATCCAGCAACTCAACAAAATCCTTGCCAATGAACTGGTCGCGATCAATCAGTACTTTCTGCATGCGCGCATGTACGACGATTGGGGCCTGGAAAAGCTCGGCAAGCGTGAATACAAAGAATCCATCAAGGCGATGAAGGACGCGGACGCGCTGATCAAGCGCATCCTGTTTCTGGAAGGCCTGCCGAACGTGCAAGACCTGGGCAAGCTGAATATCGGCGAACACACTCAGGAAATGATCAGCAGCGACCTGCGTTTCGAACAGAAGAGCCACAGCGACCTCAAGGCCGCGATTGCTCACTGTGAAACACACAGCGACTTCGGCAGCCGTGAGCTGCTGGAAGAGATCCTCGAAGACCAGGAAGAGCATATCGACTGGCTGGAAACCCAACTGGGCCTGATCGTCAAAGTCAGCCTGGAGAACTACCTGCAATCGCAGATGGGTGAATAACCCACGCGGCTACAGGTAATACACAAAAAAGCCCCGCGCTCTGACGAGACGCGGGGCTTTTTATTGCAGGGCTTCTTACAACAGCATCAAGCTTCAGTCTTGGCTGCCGCTTTGGCCGCTGCGTCTTTGACCAATGCCTGCAACGAACCGTCTGCAGCCATTTCAGTGATGATGTCACTGCCGCCGACCAGTTCACCGGCTACCCACAGTTGTGGGAACGTAGGCCAGTTGGCGTACTTCGGCAGGTTGGCGCGAATTTCCGGGTTTTGCAGGATGTCTACGTAAGCGAATTTCTCGCCACACTGCATGATCGCCTGCGACGCTTTGGCGGAGAAACCGCACTGAGGAGCGTTTGGCGCGCCCTTCATGTAAAGCAGAATAGTGTTGCTGGCAATCTGCTCTTTGATCGTTTCGATGATATCCATGGAACACCTCGGCTGGAACTTTGCGACTCACAGGTCGGCACGGTGGCGCATTGTAACGCAAAATTCCAGCCCGGTGGTCGGGCGCCTTACGCAGCCGCCACCTGCACCGGCACGCCGTTGAGTGCCGCATTGCCCGACAACTCATCCAACTGGCGCTCATCCGTCAGGTCATTGGCACTCGCGCCCGGCTGCCCACTGGCGATGCTCATGCGCACACCCGGGCGCCCGTGGCCCCAGCCATGCGGCAGGCTGACCACACCGGGCATCATGTCCAGGCTGGCGACCACCTCCACTTCAATCATGCCAATGCGCGAGCTGACGCGAACCCGCTGGCCATCGCTCAGTTCACGGCTGGCCAAGTCATCCGGGTGCATGTGCAACTGGTGCCGAGGCTTGCCCTTCACCAGGCGGTGATAGTTATGCATCCAGGAATTATTGCTGCGTACATGGCGGCGGCCGATCAACAGCAGCTCGCCGACCTTGGCCAGCGGCTGCGCCGCGAAGCGCGTCAGGTCCGCCAAAATCACTGCGGGCGCCGCCTGTACCCGGCCGTTTGGGGTTTTCAGACGGTTGGCCAGGTTGGGCTTGAGCGGCCCCAAATCCACGCCATGCGGATGATCCGCCAGCATCGCCACCGACAACTTATGGCTGGAGGCGTCGCCGTAAACCCCGCCGCGCAAACCGATGTCGATCATCTGCGCAGGCGCCATGGTGGGTTTAAGCGCCACGCCGGTCTGCGCCGCAAAGGCGGTGGCCAAGCCGACGAAGATCTCCCAATCATGCAACGCGCCCTCGGGCTTGGGCAGGATCGCACGGTTGAAACGCGTGACGTTGCGCACTGCAAACATATTGAATGTGGTGTCGTAGTGATCGTTTTCCAGCGCTGAAGTCGACGGCAAAATCAGGTCGGCATAGCGCGTGGTCTCGTTGATATAAAGGTCAATGCTGACCATGAATTCCAAGCCTTCCAGGGCCTGTTCCAATTGGCGGCCGTTAGGCGTCGACAGCACCGGGTTGCCGGCCACCGTGACCAAGGCGCGGATTTGCCCTTCGCCCTCGGTGAGCATTTCTTCGGCCAACGCCGACACAGGCAACTCACCGCCGTACTCCGGGCGCGCTGACACACGGCTTTGCCAGCGATTGAAATGCCCGCCGCCGGTGGATGCCACCAAGTCCACGGCGGGCGTGGTGCACAGGGCGCCACCGACCCGATCAAGGTTGCCGCTGACCAGGTTGATCAGTTGCACCAACCAATGGCACAGCGTGCCGAACGCCTGCGTCGACACGCCCATGCGCCCGTAGCAGACGGCTTTATCCGCCGCCGCAAAATCGCGCGCCAGCTGGCGGATCTGCTCGGCCGGCACCGCACATTGGCGGCTCATGGCTTCGGCAGTGAAACCGGCAATCGCTCGGCGCACGTCGTCCAGGCCGTCAACCGGCAAGTGGCTGGCGCGGGTCAGGTTTTCGCTGAACAGCGTGTTGAGCACGCCGAACAGCAGCGCTGCATCGCCGCCAGGGCGCACGAACACGTGTTGATCGGCCATCGCCGCCGTCTCGCTGCGCCGTGGGTCAACCACCACCACTTTGCCGCCTCGCGCCTGAATGGCCTTGAGACGCTTCTCCACATCGGGCACGGTCATGATGCTGCCGTTGGACGCCAGCGGGTTACCGCCGAGTATCAGCATAAAGTCGGTGTGATCGATGTCCGGTATCGGCAGCAACAAACCATGGCCGTACATCAAGTGGCTGGTGAGGTGATGGGGCAATTGGTCCACCGAGGTCGCCGAAAAGCGGTTACGCGTCTTCAACTGCCCCAGGAAGTAATTGCTGTGGGTCATCAGCCCGTAGTTGTGCACGCTGGGGTTGCCCTGATAAACCGCCACCGCATTCTGCCCATGCTGCGCCTGGATGCCCGCCAGCCGTTCGGCCACCCGCGCGAAAGCCTCGTCCCAGGGGATCGGCTGCCACTCGCTGCCCACGCGCAACATCGGCTGGTGAAGGCGGTCGGGGTCGTTCTGAATGTCCTGCAGCGCCACGGCTTTGGGGCAGATATGCCCACGGCTGAAAGGGTCGAGTGCATCGCCCTTGATTGACGTGATCGCAAGGTGGCCATCGTCGGCTTGGGTGGTTTCCAGGGTCAAGCCGCAGATGGCTTCACACAGATGGCAGGCACGGTGGTGCAGAGTCTTGGTCATGGCCGGTGTCTTCATCAGGGCTTTGGCTGAACTATGGGCCGCGACCGCAACGTGCACCAGCAACGTTAGCCCTGTGAATCGGCGGGCATCAGGCCCAAGCATGGGCAAGCGTGTGCAAATGTTTCAAAAACCCCACGAATGGCCTCTGAAACCGGCACAGCCTGGCCCAAAACCGCCTGCATAGATTGCAAAAGGTCTCGGCGCCAGTGTACAAATGGGCCGCTGCTGTCTGGTAATCGTCTTCAAAAGCGCTCTCGCGCCCCTCTTGAACACCCTTAAAAACCGTAGCCCTATTGGTAAGACGCGACATTTAATTATAAGATCGCGCCTTCCCCTATTTCGTCGCCCCGTGCGGCTTTCGCCGCAGGTCTCGCCCGTTGTCACAATAAACAAGGCTTTGAGTATCTGCGGTCTGTTGCAAAAAGGTAGTTAATGATGAGCGCAAGGCACTTTCTCTCCCTGATGGATTGCACGCCCGAAGAGCTGGTCAGCGTGATCCGTCGAGGCATTGAGCTTAAAGACCTGCGTAACCGCGGCGTACTCTTCGAGCCTTTGAAAAACCGTGTGCTCGGGATGATTTTCGAGAAGTCGTCGACGCGCACCCGCGTGTCTTTTGAAGCGGGCATGATCCAGCTCGGCGGCCAAGCCATCTTTCTGTCGTCGCGCGACACGCAGCTGGGCCGTGGCGAGCCGATTGCCGACAGCGCACGGGTGATGTCGCGCATGCTGGATGCGGTGATGATCCGTACCTTCGCGCACAGCACGGTGACCGAATTTTCCGCCAACTCCCGCGTACCGGTGATCAACGGCCTGTCCGATGACCTGCACCCGTGCCAGTTGCTGGCCGACATGCAAACCTTCCTCGAACACCGTGGCTCGATCCAGGGCAAGACCGTGGCCTGGATCGGCGACGGCAACAATATGTGCAACAGCTATATAGAAGCGGCGATCCAGTTCGACTTCCACTTGCGCATCGCCTGCCCTGAAGGCTTTGAACCGAGCGCCGAGTTCCTGGCCAAAGCCGACGGCCGCGTGCAACTGCTGCGCGATCCGAAAGACGCCGTTGTAGGCGCGCATTTGGTCAGCACCGACGTCTGGACCTCCATGGGCCAGGAAGAAGAAACCGCCAAGCGCCTGGCCCTGTTCGCCCCTTACCAGGTAACCCGCGCCCTGCTCGACCTGGCCGCGCCGGACGTGCTGTTTATGCACTGCCTGCCCGCGCACCGTGGCGAAGAAATCAGCCTGGACCTGCTCGACGATGAGCGCTCGGTGGCGTGGGACCAGGCTGAAAACCGCCTGCACGCGCAAAAGGCACTGCTTGAATTCCTCGTGCCGCCGTCGTACCACCACGCATGAGCCAGCCGTTACTGCTGAACCTGCGTAACCTGGCATGCGGCTATCAAGATCAACGCGTGGTGCAGAACCTCAACCTGCACCTCAACGCTGGCGATATTGGTTGCCTGCTGGGCTCTTCGGGCTGCGGCAAAACCACGACCTTGCGCGCGATTGCCGGGTTTGAACCGGTGCACGCAGGTGAAATCAGCCTGGCGGGCGAAGTGATCTCAAGTGCCGGTTTTACCCTCGCACCGGAGAAACGCAAGGTCGGCATGGTATTTCAGGACTACGCGCTGTTTCCACACCTGAGCGTGGCCGACAACATCGCCTTCGGCATTCGCAAGCACCCGCAAAAACACCGCGTGGTAGCGGAGCTGCTGGAGCTGGTGAACCTTAAAGACCTCGGCACGCGCTTTCCCCACGCGCTTTCCGGCGGCCAGCAACAACGTGTCGCCCTCGCCCGCGCGCTGGCGCCGGAGCCGCAACTGCTGCTGCTGGATGAACCATTCTCCAACCTCGACGGCGAACTGCGCCGCAAGCTCAGCCATGAAGTGCGCGACATCCTCAAGGCACGCGGCACCAGTGCGATTCTGGTCACGCATGATCAGGAAGAAGCGTTCGCCGTGAGTGATCAGGTCGGGGTGTTCAAGGAGGGCCGCCTTGAGCAATGGGACACGCCCTATAACCTTTATCACCAACCGCAGACGCCTTACGTGGCGAGCTTTATCGGCCAGGGCTACTTTATCCGTGGGCAGTTGAGCTCGCCGGAATCGGTCAGCACCGAACTCGGTGAGCTGCGCGGCAATCGCGCGTATGCCTGGCCTGTGGGCGGCGCGGTGGACGTGTTGCTGCGCCCGGATGACATCATCTACGCGCCGGACAGCGCGTTGAAGGCGCGCATCGTCGGCAAGACGTTTTTGGGTGCGTCAACCTTGTACCGTTTGCAACTGCCGACGGGCGCACAACTGGAATCGATTTTCCCCAGCCATGCGGATCATTTGGTCGGTGCGCAGGTGGGTATTCGGGTTGCCGCTGAGCATTTGGTGTTGTTCAAAGCGCCGGGCAGCACGGCTGCCTGACTAACTTGGGCAGAATGTGGGAGGGGCTTGCTCCCTGCCACCCAAGCCCTGGGCCGCATAGGCCGCATCCCCCAAAAACATTCAGGCCCGGCCGATCGGCGCGAACTTGGCCTGGGTGTGTTCGGCCAGCACTGCCGCCGAGAGTTCCACTTCAAGCCCCCTTCTGCCGGCACTCACAAAAATCGTCGCGAACGGTTGCGCCGTCTCATCAATGAACGTGCGCAAACGCTTCTTCTGCCCCAACGGGCTGATGCCGCCCAACAAGTAACCGGTGGAGCGTTGCGCCGCAGCCGGGTCGGCCATTTCGACTTTTTTTACCCCGGCAGCAACGGCCAGGGCTTTTAAATCCAGACTTCCGACGACTGGCACCACCGCGACCAACAATTCACCTTTTTCACTGCTGGCCAGCAAGGTCTTGAATACTTGCGCCGGGTCGAGCGCCAATTTTTCCGCGGCCTCCAGGCCATAGGACGCCGCCTTGGGATCATGTTCGTAACTGTGGATGTGATGTTCGGCGCGAACTTTTTTCAACAAATCCAGTGCGGGGGTCATGGCTACTCCGGGCGTGGCAATCAGACGGCCAATTCTAGGCCAAGCCCATGCAAAACGCTCTAGTGCGCCCCTTGCATAACATACTCGCGTGACGTAAAGCGTGATCATTCACCAAACCAACAGGTGAAAAATGACCGACGGTTCACTTTCGACCTTTGACAGCCGCCTTTCTTGTCTATATTTTTTCGTTTCCGAATGCTGTAGGAATAATACTTCGGTGCGGTAAGAGTAAGCTGTTGTCAGGATGGGGATCCTGGCCACGGTGAAAATCGCGCAACAGCCCAACGAGGCGGTTCGCTAAACAAGAACAACAATTGAGGTTTGCCATGACAACTGCTCTTCAACAGCCTTCACTTTCGAGCCAATGCATGGCCGAATTCCTGGGAACAGCGCTTCTGATCTTCTTCGGTACCGGTTGTGTCGCCGCGCTCAAGGTCGCGGGCGCCAGCTTTGGTTTGTGGGAGATCAGCATCATCTGGGGGATCGGCGTAAGCATGGCGATCTACCTGAGCGCCGGTATTTCCGGGGCTCACCTCAACCCGGCGGTCAGTATCGCCCTGTGCATTTTTGCCGATTTCGAAAAGCGCAAACTGCCCTTCTATATCCTCGCCCAAGTCGCCGGCGCCTTCTGCTCCGCCGCCCTGGTGTACACGCTCTACAGCAACCTGTTTTTCGATTACGAACAAACTCACCATCTGGTTCGCGGCACACAGGCCAGCCTGGAATTGGCGTCGGTGTTCTCCACCTACCCGCATGCACTGCTGAGCACCGCGCAGGCCTTCCTGGTCGAAATGGTCATCACCGCAATTCTGATGGGCGTGATCATGGCCCTTACCGACGACAACAATGGCTTGCCACGCGGCCCGTTGGCGCCGCTGCTGATCGGCCTGCTGATTGCCGTCATCGGCAGCGCCATGGGCCCGTTGACCGGCTTTGCGATGAACCCGGCGCGGGATTTCGGGCCAAAGCTGATGACCTTTTTCGCCGGCTGGGGTGAAATGGCCTTTACCGGTGGCCGCGACATTCCTTACTTCCTGATTCCGATTTTCGCGCCGATCGTCGGCGCCTGCCTCGGTGCTGCGGCCTATCGCGGGCTGATTGCCCGCCATCTGCCAAACGCCGCACCGGCTGTAGCTGAAACACCTGACACGGCTGTCAACAGCAAAACACGTATCTCCTGATAGCGTCAGCCTGGTCCTTGCTGCCCTTACGCGGCCCAGGCTGATCACTCACTTCCTTATTTCAGTCCAAGGCAATCGACATGACCGATATTCAGAATAAGAACTACATCATTGCGCTTGATCAGGGCACGACCAGTTCGCGGGCGATCATTTTTGACCGTGACGCCAACGTGGTCTGCACCGCCCAGCGCGAATTCACCCAGCATTACCCGCAAGCCGGCTGGGTTGAACATGACCCGATGGAAATTTTCGCCACCCAGAGCGCGGTGATGGTCGAGGCCCTGGCACAAGCCGGCCTGCACCACGACCAGGTCGCCGCCATCGGTATCACCAACCAGCGTGAAACCACCGTGGTCTGGGACAAAATCACCGGCCGCCCGATCTACAACGCGATCGTCTGGCAGTGCCGCCGCAGCACCGAGATCTGCCAGCAACTCAAGCGCGACGGCCACGAGCAATACATCAACGACACCACTGGCCTGGTCACCGACCCTTACTTCTCCGGCACCAAGCTCAAGTGGATCCTCGATAACGTTGAAGGCAGCCGCGAGCGTGCGCGCAACGGCGAGCTGCTGTTCGGCACCATCGACAGCTGGCTGATCTGGAAATTTACCGGCGGCAAAACCCACGTCACCGACTACACCAACGCCTCGCGCACCATGCTCTTCAACATCCACACGCTGGAGTGGGATGCGAAGATGCTGGAGATTCTGGACGTGCCGCGCGAAATGCTGCCGGAAGTGAAGTCCTCGTCGGAAATCTACGGCCGCACCAAAAGCGGCATCGCCATCGGCGGTATCGCCGGCGACCAACAGGCCGCGCTGTTCGGCCAGATGTGTGTAGAACCCGGCCAGGCCAAGAACACCTACGGCACCGGCTGCTTCCTGCTGATGAACACCGGCGACAAAGCGGTTAAATCGCAACACGGCATGCTCACCACCATCGCCTGCGGCCCGCGCGGCGAAGTGGCGTACGCCCTGGAAGGCGCGGTATTCAACGGTGGTTCCACCGTGCAGTGGCTGCGTGACGAGCTGAAAATCATCGCCGACGCCACCGACACCGAATACTTCGCCGGCAAGGTCAAGGACAGCAATGGCGTGTACCTGGTGCCTGCGTTCACCGGTTTGGGCGCTCCATACTGGGACCCGTACGCGCGTGGCGCGCTGTTCGGCCTGACGCGTGGCGTACGCGTGGATCACATTATTCGTGCAGCGCTGGAGTCGATTGCCTACCAGACCCGTGACGTGTTGGACGCGATGCAACAGGACTCGGGCGAACGCCTGAAAGCCCTGCGCGTGGACGGCGGCGCGGTGGCCAACAACTTCCTGATGCAGTTCCAGGCCGACATCCTCGGCACCCACGTCGAGCGCCCGCAAATGCGTGAGACCACCGCACTCGGCGCCGCCTACCTGGCAGGCCTGGCCTGTGGTTTCTGGAGCAGCCTTGACGAGTTGCGCGGCAAGGCCGTGATCGAGCGCGAATTCGAGCCTCAACTCGATGAAGCCGCCAAAGAGAAACTCTACGCGGGCTGGCAAAAAGCAGTCAGCCGCACCCGCGACTGGGAACCGCACGAAGGCGCTGAATAAGCCAACCAACGGACCCATGGAGGGTTGAAACTGGCAGGGAGCAGATTCCTGCGTCATCATGGGCCACTTTTGTATGGCAGCCCAAAGGACGTCTCATGAATCTGCCTCCCCGCCAGCAACAAATCCTCGAACTGGTCCGCGAACGCGGCTACGTCAGTATCGAGGAAATGGCGCAGCTGTTCGTTGTCACCCCGCAAACCATCCGCCGCGATATTAACCAGTTGGCGGACGCCAATCTGCTGCGCCGCTACCACGGCGGCGCCGCCTATGATTCCAGCGTCGAGAACACCGCGTACGCCATGCGTGCCGACCAGATGCGCGATGAGAAACAACGCATTGCCGAAGCCATCGCCGCGCAAATCCCCGACCACGCCTCGCTGTTCATCAATATCGGCACCACCACCGAATCCGTCGCGCGTGCGCTGCTTAATCACAATCACCTGAAAATCATCACCAACAACCTCAACGTCGCCACCATGCTCAGTGCCAAGGACGATTTTGATGTGCTGTTGACCGGCGGTAACGTGCGCCGTGATGGCGGTGTGGTGGGCCAGGCGAGCGTCGACTTTATCAACCAGTTCAAGGTCGACTTTGCGCTGGTGGGTATCAGCGGCATTGACGAGGACGGCAGCCTGCTGGACTTCGATTATCAGGAAGTGCGGGTTTCCCAGGCGATCATCGCCAATGCGCGCCAAGTTATTTTGGCGGCGGATTCGAGCAAATTCGGGCGCAATGCCATGATTCGCTTGGGGCCGATCAGCCTGGTGGATTGTTTGGTGACGGATCAACAGCCGGTGCCGGCGCTGGTGCAGGTGTTGAATCAGCATAAGGTTCGGCTGGAGGTGGTTTAGCGTTTGCACCGCCGCCATCGGGAGCAAGCCCCCTCCCACAGTTGCCTGCATTGCCACAGTTGGCCTGGCTCCAACATGAGAATAGGGGCAACTGTGGGAGGGGGCTTGCTCCCGATGGCAATCTATCCAGCACCCACTTTATAGAGCCGCCCCCAGGCTCATGTTCACAATTCTTCCTTTTCCCGCCCTTCGATCAGTTTTTTCAATCGAAGTTGGGTGGCTGTGCGCGCATTTATCAGCTACCATTTTCGCAAATGAACATTAATGTTCGAATTCCAAGACGATAAGATCGCGAGGATTGCCGATGAACCCTTCCACCTTGCCTGTCCCACCGCTTGCCGAAGTCTATGACGTTGCCGTAATCGGCGGCGGCATCAACGGCGTTGGCATCGCAGCAGACGCAGCCGGTCGCGGGTTGTCGGTTTTCCTTTGCGAAAAGGACGACCTGGCCAGCCATACGTCCTCCGCCAGCAGCAAATTGATCCACGGCGGCCTGCGTTACCTTGAACATTACGAGTTCCGCTTGGTACGTGAAGCGTTGGCCGAGCGCGAAGTGTTGCTGGCCAAGGCCCCGCACATCGTCAAGCAGATGCGCTTCGTGCTGCCGCATCGCCCGCACCTGCGCCCTGCGTGGATGATCCGCGCTGGCCTGTTCCTGTACGACCACTTGGGCAAGCGCGAAAAACTCGCCGGTTCCAAAAGCCTCAAGTTCGGCCCTGACAGCCCGCTCAAAAGCGAAATCACCAAAGGCTTTGAATACTCCGATTGCTGGGTCGACGACGCCCGCCTGGTGGTGCTCAACGCCATGGCCGCACGTGAAAAAGGCGCGCATATCCACACCCAAACCCGTTGCGTCAACGCTCACCGCAGCAACGGCCTGTGGGAAATGAACATGCAACGCGCCGATGGCAGCCTGTTTTCGATCCGCGCCCGGGCACTGGTGAACGCGGCCGGCCCGTGGGTCGCCAAGTTCATCAAGGAAGACCTGAAGCTGGAATCGCAGTACGGCATCCGCCTGATCCAGGGCAGCCACCTGATCGTGCCAAAACTCTACGAAGGTGCGCACGCGCACATTCTGCAGAACGAAGACCAGCGCATCGTTTTCACCATTCCGTACCTGAACCACCTGACCATCATCGGCACCACCGACCGTGAATACAGCGGCGACCCGGCGAAAGTGGAAATTACCGACGGTGAAACCGACTACATGCTCAACGTGGTCAATGCTCACTTCAAGAAACAAGTGAGCCGTGACGACATCGTGCACACCTACTCCGGCGTGCGCCCGTTGTGCAACGACGAATCGGACAACCCATCCGCCATCACCCGCGACTACACGTTGTCGCTGTCTGGCGGCACAGGCGAGGCGCCGATCCTGTCGGTGTTCGGCGGCAAGCTGACCACCTACCGCAAACTCGCCGAGTCGGCGATGGCGCAGTTGGCACCCTACTTCACGCAGATGCGCCCAAGCTGGACGGCCACCGCCAGCCTGCCGGGCGGCGAAGACATGACCACGCCGGAAGCCTTGGCGGATGCGATTCGCGCCAAGTTCAACTGGGTGCCGAGCGAAATCGCACGGCGCTGGTCGACTACGTACGGCAGCCGTACCTGGCGCTTGCTCGAAGGCGTGCAATCGTTGGCTGACTTGGGCGACCACTTGGGTGGCGGTTTGTACACCCGCGAAGTCGATTACCTGTGTGCGGAAGAATGGGTGACGCAACCTCAGGATGTGCTGTGGCGCCGCACCAAGCTGGGTCTGTTCACCACACCGCAAGAGCAGGACAACGTGGAGCGTTACCTGTCCAAGGTCGAGCAGAATCGCGCGAAGATCGAAGCGGCCTGACTCCGGGCCGCACCAGGTCATAAATGTGGGAGCAAGCCTCATCCTATCGACGGAGCGGCCCGCCCGAACGCCGACCCAATCTCCCAGGCAGAATGTGGTCAAACTGTGGGAGGGGGCTTGCTCCCAATGGCGGCGGGTCAGTCAATTCATGTATCAGCTGTAAAACTGCTATCGGGAGCAAGCCCCCTCCCACAAAAAGCAAAAGCAGATCTGCTGTGTATGCAAAACTGCCTTTGATCTGCTTCAACCACTCAGGTCGGCTTTCAGGCCGCTGTGCTTTTGCTTTTGATCTGAGAAGCGCCCCGCTAAACCACGATGGCCGAACCACTGCGAGGCAGCGAGTGCTGCGCGACAGCGCGACATCAAAGATGCAATGGGCGCTCCTACATTTGTATGTGTATACATCTGGCACATGGCCATTCGGTTTTCCGAACACTACCCATCGCTCTATTCGGTTTGCCGGACCGAACCATCAAACACTCCCCGCAATAAAAATTTAATCTCGATTTAAATCAACAACTTAACCTTAACGCCCGGGTCTGGCACGACTCATGCTCTACACTTCCTGACGATTGCTCAAGGCGCCTCAGGAGCCGTCTAGGGCATTCGTTGCACAAGAGAGCCGCCAACCGGCTTCATAAAAAAAATAAATGTCGAGGAAGTATTGATGCGCATCGTTCCCCATATCTTGGGCGCAGCTATCGCTGCTGCTCTGATCAGCACTCCAGTTTTCGCCGCCGAACTCACCGGCACACTGAAGAAAATCAACGACTCCGGCACCATCACTCTCGCTCACCGCGACAGCTCCATTCCGTTTTCGTATATCGCGGATGGTTCGGGCAAACCCGTGGGCTACTCCCACGACATTCAGTTGGCGATCGTTGAAGCCCTGAAAAAAGACCTGAACAAGCCCGACCTGAAAGCCAAGTACAACCTGGTCACTTCGCAAACGCGTATTCCGCTGATCCAGAACGGCACCGCCGACCTTGAGTGCGGCTCCACCACCAACAACGCCGAACGCGCCCAGCAGGTCGACTTCACCACCAACATCTTCGAAATCGGCACCCGTTTGCTGGTCAAGAAAGACAAGGATGGCAAGCCGTCCTACGCCGACTTTGCTGACCTGAAAGGCAAAAATGTGGTGACCACCGCCGGCACCACGTCCGAGCGCATCATCAAAGCGATGAACGCCGACAAGCAGATGGGCATGAACGTCATCTCCGCCAAAGACCACGGCGAATCCTTCCAGATGCTCGAAAGCGGCCGCGCTGTTGCCTTCATGATGGATGACGCGCTGCTGGCCGGCGAAGAAGCCAAGGCCAAGAAGCCGGACGACTGGGTCATCACCGGTACGCCGCAGTCCTTTGAAGCCTACGCGTGCATGGTTCGTAAAGACGACCCAGCGTTCAAAAAGGCCGTGGATGACGCCATCGCAGGCCTCTACAAATCCGGCGAGATCAACAAAATCTACAGCAAGTGGTTCGAAAGCCCGATTCCACCTAAAGGCCTGAACCTGAACTTCCCGATGAGTGACAAGGTTAAGGAGCTGATCGCTAACCCAAGCGACAAGCCGGCGCCTGACGTAAAAATCTGACACCTGATCCAACCTGATCGCCTGAGGGGGCCAACGTTCCCTCAGGCGTTTGTGACTACCTGCTGGCTTTATTGTGGAACACTCGACCTGGCGGTTTTCGAGCCGATCGCGTGTGCCTGACGTTCACCGTCGGGCGGGAAAGGATCTCCCCAAGCGGGTGCTTGTACATCGATCGATTTCGAGGGGAGACCCTAATGAATTACAACTGGGACTGGGGCGTATTCTTCAAGTCCACTGGCGTTGGCAGCGAGACCTATCTCGACTGGTACATCGCCGGCCTGGGCTGGACCATCGCCATCGCGGTGGTGGCATGGATTATCGCCTTGCTGCTGGGCTCCATTCTGGGGGTCATGCGCACCGTGCCAAACCGCCTCGTAGCGGGCATCGCGACTTGCTACGTAGAGCTGTTCCGTAACGTGCCGCTGCTGGTTCAGCTGTTTATCTGGTACTTCCTGATACCCGACCTGCTGCCGCAAAACCTGCAGGACTGGTACAAACAAGACCTCAACCCGACCACGTCGGCCTACCTGAGCGTTGTGGTGTGTTTGGGCCTGTTCACCGCCGCGCGCGTCTGTGAGCAAGTGCGTACCGGCATTCAAGCGCTGCCTCGCGGTCAAGAGTCCGCCGCGCGCGCCATGGGCTTCAAGCTGCCGCAGGTCTACTGGAACGTGCTGCTGCCGCAGGCCTATCGCATCATCATTCCGCCGCTTACCTCGGAATTTCTCAACGTGTTCAAGAACTCCTCCGTGGCGTCCTTGATCGGCTTGATGGAACTGCTGGCGCAAACCAAACAGACCGCCGAGTTCTCGGCCAACCTGTTCGAAGCCTTCACCCTGGCCACGTTGATCTACTTCACCCTGAACATGAGCCTGATGTTGCTGATGCGCGTGGTCGAGAAAAAAGTCGCCGTGCCCGGCCTGATCTCTGTGGGGGGTAAATAATGGAACTTGATTTCAGCGGTATCATTCCCGCCATCCCGGGCCTGTGGAACGGCATGGTCATGACTTTGCAGTTGATGGTCATGGGCGTGGTCGGCGGCATCGCATTGGGTACGATCCTTGCGCTGATGCGCCTGTCGTCGAACAAACTGCTGTCACGCGTGGCCGGCGCCTATGTGAACTACTTCCGCTCGATCCCGCTGCTGCTGGTGATCACCTGGTTCTACCTGGCGGTGCCGTTCGTGTTGCGCTGGATCACCGGCGAGGACACCCCGATCGGTGCGTTCGCGTCCTGCGTCGTGGCCTTCATGATGTTCGAAGCCGCGTACTTCTGTGAAATCGTGCGGGCTGGCGTGCAGTCGATTCCCAAGGGCCAGATGGGCGCAGCGCAAGCGATGGGCATGACGTATGGCCAGACCATGCGCCTGATCATTCTGCCGCAGGCGTTCCGCAAGATGACCCCGTTGCTGCTGCAACAGTCGATCATCCTGTTTCAGGACACCTCGCTGGTCTACACCGTGGGCCTGGTGGACTTCCTCAACTCCGCCCGCTCCAACGGCGACATCATCGGCCGCTCGAATGAGTTCCTGATCTTTGCCGGTGTCGTCTACTTCATCATCAGCTTTTCCGCCTCGCTGCTGGTCAAGCGTCTGCAAAAAAGGTTTGCCGTATGATCTCTATCAAGAATATCAACAAGTGGTATGGCGACTTCCAGGTGCTGACCGATTGCAGCACCGAGGTTAAAAAAGGCGAAGTGATCGTGGTGTGCGGGCCGTCCGGCTCGGGCAAATCCACCTTGATCAAGTGCGTCAACGCACTGGAACCGTTCCAGAAAGGCGACGTGGTGGTGGATGGCACCTCCATCGCCGACCCGAAGACCAACCTGCCGAAACTGCGCTCACGCGTGGGCATGGTGTTCCAGCACTTCGAGTTGTTCCCGCACCTGACCATCACCGAAAACCTGACCATCGCACAGATCAAGGTGCTGGGTCGCAGCAAGGAAGAGGCCACCAAAAAGGGCCTGCAACTGCTTGAGCGCGTCGGCCTCTCGGCACACGCCCACAAGCACCCGGGCCAGTTGTCTGGCGGCCAGCAACAACGCGTAGCGATTGCCCGCGCATTGGCCATGGACCCGATTGTGATGCTGTTCGACGAACCGACCTCGGCGCTGGACCCGGAAATGGTCAACGAAGTGCTCGACGTGATGGTGCAACTGGCCAACGAAGGCATGACCATGATGTGCGTGACCCACGAAATGGGCTTCGCGCGCAAAGTGGCCGACCGCGTGATTTTCATGGACGCCGGCAAGATCATCGAAGACTGCCCGAAAGAAGAGTTCTTCGGCGACATCAGCGCCCGCTCCGAACGCGCGCAGCAATTTCTCGATAAAATCCTGCAGCACTAAGCCAATGCTGCAGGAACCGGGCTAATGGTGGCACCGAGCGTGTGTGGGAATGGGCTTGTGTAGTAGCAAGCCTGTGTGGGAGCGGGCTTGTGTGGGAGCGGGCTTGCTCGCGATGGCGGTGGTTCAGCCAATGAATCTTTTGACTGACACACCGCTATCGCGAGCAAGCCCGCTCCCACACAAGCCCACTCCCACAAAAACCCATTGCCATACACGCCAGCGCCCACAATTAGCTTGCCCCCATTGGAACGCTCAGGCTGGCAGCGCTGGTTGACCCAAGGCATCTGTGATGAAATGCGACCCCAACCTCTATCGCGCCGCACCGCCATCACTTGCCGTGAAGCCTCGTCTGATTCGCCAACTGTTCCTGCCGCCGCTGATCATCGCCCTGATGGTCGGCCTGGGTTATATCGGCTTTTGCATCAGTGATTACTACGGCATCCGCGCCCTCAGTGACAACGGCGAACGCCAGTTGGAACTGCACGCCCGCACCGTCGAAAGCGAACTCGGCAAATACACCTACTTGCCCAGCCTGCTTGAATTGGAGTCCAGCGTTTCCAAACTGCTGGCCGACCCCAATCAAGAAACCCGGCAGACGGTTAACGATTACCTCGAAGGCCTGAACCGACGCAGTCGCAGTCGGGCCATCTACGTCATGGACACCACCGGCCGCGTGCTGGCCACCAGTAACTGGCGCGATGCCGACAGTTATCAAGGCGAAGACCTGTCCTTTCGTGCCTATTTCCAAAAAGCCGTACGCGGCCAGCCCGGGCGTTTTTACGGCATCGGCAGTACCAACGGCGAACCCGGCTATTACCTGGCCCACGGCCTGGAAGAACACGGCAAGATCATCGGCGTCGCCGTGGTCAAAGTGCGCCTTGAAGCCCTCGAAGAACGTTGGCAACGCGCACGCCTGGAAGCGTTCGTGAGCGACGAGAACGGCATCATCATCCTCTCCAGCGACCCGGCGCGTCGGCTCAAGGCTGTGCACCCGTTGAGCGCCGAGACCAAGGAACGCCTGGCCCACAGCCTGCAATATTATTGGGCGACACTTAACGAGCTGGAGCCGCTGGCCCGCGAGCGCCTGAATGCAGGCACCGAAAAACTGACCTTCCCCGCCAACAGTGAAGTGGTGGCAGACGAAAAGGCCGTGAGCTATTTGGCCCAGAGCCGGCCACTGAATGACACACCGTGGAACTTCACCCTGCTGACGCCGCTCAATGACCTGCGCCAAGCCGCAATCAACCAAGGCATTCTGGTGGCTGTCGCGTTTGGCCTGGTCGGCTTTTTGCTGATCGCCTGGAACGAGCGGCGCAAGGTCATCGCCACCCGCCTCGCCGCACGGGAAGCCTTGCAGGAAGCCAACAGCCAGTTGGAACGTCGGATTGCCGAACGCACCGCCGACCTGCGCGCCAGCAACGAACAGCTCAAGGGCCAGATCCGTGAACGACGGCAGGCCGAAGAAACCCTGCGCCGCGCCCAGGACGAGCTGGTGCAGGCAGGCAAACTCGCCGCCATCGGCCAGATGTCGACCAGCATCGCGCATGAGTTGAACCAGCCGCTGGCGGCGCTGCGTACCCTGTCGGGCAACGCCGTGCGGTTCCTTGAGCGCGGCGCGCTGGATACCGCCAGCGCCAACCTCAAAACCATCAATGAGCTGATCGACCGCATGGGCCGCATCACCGCCAGCCTGCGCTCGTTCGCCCGGCGCGGTGACGACCAGGGCGAAGCCAGCCTTGGCAAAGCCGTGGAGGCCGCGTTCCAGGTACTTGGCCCACGTTTGGACGGCCTGCCATTGAGCGTGCATCGCAACTTCGCCAACGCCCACTTGCAGATCGACCAGACGCGCCTGGAGCAGATTCTGGTCAACCTGATCGGCAACGCCCTCGACGCGATGCAGGCGCAACCGGCGCCGCAACTGTGGCTGGACGGCCACAGCGCCGAGGGCAAATACCGCCTGCACGTGCGCGACAACGGCCACGGCATCGCCCCCGAGGCACGCAAACACTTATTCGAACCGTTCTTCACCACCAAACCCGGCGAACAAGGCCTGGGGTTGGGCCTGACCCTTTCCGCCAGCCTCGCGGCGGCCACCGGCGGCAACCTCGCCGTGGAACACCCGGCCAGTGGCGGTACGGCCTTTGTCTTGTGCCTGCCGTTGGTGGGCACTCAAAAAGCTGAGTCGACATGAATACAGACACTACAGCCTCTACCGACGACCTCACCGTGCTGATCGTCGAAGACGACCCGCATGTGCTGCTCGGCTGCCAACAAGCGCTGGCGCTGGAAGACATTCCCAGCGTGGGCGTGGGCAGTGCCGAAGAGGCACTCACGCGTGTCGGCGAAAACTTTGCGGGCATCGTGATCAGCGATATTCGCCTGCCAGGCATCGATGGCCTGGAGCTGTTGACGCGCCTCAAAGCCTTGGACAAAAGCTTGCCGGTGGTGCTGATCACCGGGCATGGCGACATCTCGATGGCGGTCGGCGCCATGCGCAACGGCGCCTATGACTTCATGGAAAAGCCCTTCTCGCCCGAGCGCCTGGTCGACGTCGCTCGCCGCGCCCTGGAGCAACGCGGGCTGGCGCGGGAAGTCTGGTCACTGCGTCGCCGACTCGCCGAGCGCGACTCTCTGGAGGGCCGCATCATCGGCCGCTCGCCGGCCATGCAAAACCTGCGCGAACTGATCGCCAACGTTGCCGACACCTCGGCCAACGTGCTGATTGAAGGCGAGACCGGCACTGGCAAGGAACTGGTCGCGCGCTGCCTGCATGATTTCAGCCGCCGCCATTCCCACCAGTTCGTCGCCCTGAACTGCGGCGGTTTGCCGGAAAACCTGTTTGAAAGCGAGATTTTTGGCCACGAAGCCAATGCCTTTACCGGCGCCGGCAAACGTCGCATCGGCAAAATCGAGCACGCCCACCAAGGCACGCTGTTTCTCGATGAAGTGGAAAGCATGCCGATCAATCTGCAGATCAAATTGCTGCGCGTGTTACAGGAACGCACCCTTGAGCGCCTGGGTTCAAACCAGAGCGTGGCGGTGGATTGCCGGGTGATCGCCGCCACCAAATCCAACCTCGATGAACTGAGCCGCGCCAGCCAGTTTCGCAGCGACCTGTATTACCGCCTCAACGTGGTGACCCTGGAATTGCCGCCGCTGCGCGAACGCCGTGAAGACATCCTGCAGTTGTTCGAACACTTCCTGCAGCAGTCGTCCTTGCGTTTCGACCGCAGCGTGCCTGAGTTGGACAACCAAACGGTGTCGATGCTGATGAGCCACGACTGGCCCGGCAACGTGCGTGAACTGCGCAACGTCGCCGAACGTTTTGCCTTGGGCTTGCCGGTCTTCAAAAAAACCGGCAACGGCAGCAGCAACCATGGCCTGGCCTTTACCGAGGCGGTCGAAGCCTTCGAGCGCAACCTGCTCAACGACGCCCTGCAACGCAGCGGCGGCAACCTGACGCAAGCCAGCCAGGAATTGGGGATGGCCAAAACCACCCTGTTCGACAAGGTCAAGAAATATGGGTTGAGCCACTGATGGATCTGTTCTTGAAGGCCGCCATCGGTGCGGCGGTGGTGTTGGTGCTGGCGGCGCTGGCCAAGACTAAAAACTACTACATCGCAGGGCTGGTGCCGCTGTTTCCGACCTTTGCGTTGATTGCGCACTACATCGTCGGCAAGGGCCGCTCGATAGAGGATTTGAAGACCACCATCGTGTTCGGGATGTGGTCGATCATTCCGTATTTTGTGTATCTGGCGACGCTGTACGTGATGGTCGACCGGATGCGCCTTGAAGCGTCGCTGGCGGTTGCAGCAGTGGCCTGGTTAATGGCGGCCACGCTGCTGGTGAGTGTGTGGGTGCGCCTGCACAGCTGACCCGCCCCAATCCAAAGGTGGGAGGGGGCTTGCTCCCGATGGCAGTGGGCCAGGCAACTAGCGTGGGAACGATCAGCGGATGATTTTTTCTACCTGAATGCCCAACTTCTTCAACCGATACCAAAAACTGCGCTCGGAAATACCGATCTTCGACGCCGCCGCAGCCTGCACGCCGTTGCTCTCGTTCAATGCGGCCAGAATGTAGGTTTTCTCAACCTCCGCCAACGCTGCATCCAGGTCCGCTGGCACACTCGGGTTGTCACCCAACAGCGCCGCAGCGCCACCCTCGGCAGGCCTGGAGGCAAACAGATAGGCCGGCAAATCGATGTCTTCAATCACCGGCTTTGCCGCCACAATCGTCGCGCGCTCCACACAGTTTTGCAGTTCGCGAATATTCCCCGGCCAGCCGTAAGCCGCCATCGCCTGCAATGCCTCCGGGCTAAACCCGGTAATGCGTTTACCCGCAGTGGCACTCAGCGTCTGGGCGAAGTGGCGGGCCAGCGGCGCAATATCCTCCGCGCGCTCGCGCAGGGCCGGCAGTTCAATCGGAAACACATTCAGGCGGTAATACAAATCTTCGCGAAACTCTTTGTTGGCCACCGCGTCCAGCAGATTTTTATGCGTGGCCGCGATCACCCGCACATCTACCTTGCGCTCGCGCGGGTCGCCCACCGGCTCAATCACCCGCTCCTGCAACGCGCGCAGAATTTTGGCCTGCAACGCCAGCGGCATATCGCCCACTTCATCCAAAAACAACGTGCCTTTGTCGGCCTGCATAAAGCGCCCTACCCGGTCTGCCACGGCGCCGGTAAAGGCGCCCTTGCGATGGCCGAACATCTCGCTTTCCAGCAAGCCTTCCGGGATCGCCGCACAGTTGACCGCCACAAACGGCTGGTCGGCACGGTTACCGTGCTTGTGAATAGCGCGGGCGACCATTTCCTTGCCCGTGCCGCTTTCGCCGGTCAGCAAGATGGTCGCGTTGCTGTCGCGTACCGAGTCGATGGCCTGCAGCACCCGACGAAACGCCGGGCTGTCGCCCACCAGGCTGTCGAATTGCGCATGCTGGTCAAGCTCGGCACGCAGGCGCACGTTGTCGCGCAGGATGTCGCGAAATTGCAGGGCCTTGGCCACGGTGATGTCCAGCTCGTCGATGTCGAAGGGCTTGGCGATGTAGTCATAGGCGCCGTTGCGCATCGATTGCACGGCGTTTTTCACCGTGCTGTAGGCGGTCATCACGATCACCGGCACCTGCGGAAAGCGCGCTTTGATCTCGGCCAACAGCGCCGGCCCGTCCATGCCGGGCATGCGCCAGTCGCTGATCACCAGGTCGATGTCTTCCTGCTCCAACACCTTGAGCGCGTGCAGGCCGTTGCTCGCGGTAAACACCTGAATGCCGTTCTGGCTCAGGGCTGACGACAGCAAGTCACAGAGTTTGGGCTCGTCGTCGACTACCAATACGTTATGCGTCATGACCTTCCTCATCGTCGCTGTCGTCTTCACCCTGCGCCGGAATGTACAGGCTGAAGGTGGCGCCGGCATCTTTCTCACTGGCGCATTCGATGCTGCCGTCGTGACTTTCCATGATCGAATAGACTTTAGCCAGGCCCAAGCCTGTGCCCAAGGCCTTGGTGGTGACAAAGGGTGTAAAGATACGCTCCAGCATGTCCGCCGGTATGCCCTGGCCGGTGTCGGCGATGCTGATCAGCGTGTTGCTGCCCACGCTGCGAATGCCCAAGGTCAGGCGCCCGCCGTCGGGCATTGCATCGATGGCGTTGAGAATCAGGTTCAGACACGCTTGCTTCAACTGCTTGGCATCCGCATAGATCGTCGCACCGGGCGCCTGGTCGTCGATGTGCGCATCAATGTTATGGGTGGCCAGCTCGGGGCCGCAGAAGCCGAGAATTTCTTCTACCACCGGGCGCGCCGGCTGCAACACGCGCAGCGGCGAATTGGGTTTGGCAAAGTCAAGAAACTCGGTGATCAGGTCGTTGATGCGGCTGACTTCGCTGATCACATATTCCAAGTGGCGCTTGTCGGTTTCTGCCAGGTCGGCGCGACGGTGCAACAGTTGGGTCGCGGTTTTGATAATGCCCAGCGGGTTGCGAATTTCGTGGGCCAGGCCCATGGCAACTTCGCCCAGCGCGTGCAGGCGATCGCGGCGGCGCAACTGGGCTTCGAGGTGGTGCAACTCGCCCAGACGCTCGGTCATGTGGTTGAACGTGCTGCTCAGTTGCGCCAGTTCATCGCCGCCACTGACCAACACGCGGTGCTCATAATTGCCCGAGATCACCGCGTCCACGCCTTGCGACAAGTCACGCAGCGGCTTGGTCAGGCGCCGTGATACCAGCACACCGGCGCCCAGCGACAACGCCGAGCTGAGCAAAAAAATCAGCACGAACAGGTTGCTCTGGTTGACCAGCCCCACGAGGCTGGTATGGCGCAACAAGCCGCTGAAAATCACCCCTTGCAGCTCGCCTGCGTCATTGAAGATCGGCCAATACAAACCGCTGTAATTGCTGGTGAACTGCTCACTCGGCTGCTTGGTGCTGCGCATGGCCGTCTCAACATCCTTGGGGATACGCGACGGGTGGTTTTCGAAGCGCTGGGTCGAGAATATTTCGTTAAAGCCCGCAGGGTTGGCCAGGTATAAGCGCAGGTCGAGGGAGTGCACATCGGCCACGCTGGTGAGGAAACTACTGTCCAGGTACGTGGCGACCAACAGCAGGTAATCCACGCCCTCTTGGGTGGTTTCGAACGTCGAGACCACCAGGCCCGTGGTCACCCCGGCCACTTCCACCGTCTGCAACACCGCATTACTGGTCACGCTGATCTGTTTGACAATATCGTCGGGCGCCGTGCTGAACACCACCTTGTGGTCACTGACGCGAATCAGCGCGACCACATCAATGTCGGTCGCATCGGCGATGTCAGCCGTAAGCCGGTCGTGCCTGGCGGCTTGCTTGGTGGTGGGCGGGCTGGTGTAACGCAGGAACAGCTTGGCCATGCGCGCGTTGTCATGAAGGATGTCGCCGATTTCGTCCTTGACGATTTTGGTCGACTCTTGCAGCCAGATACGCACGTTGCTGTCGAAAATCTGCGACAGCGTGGTCGCCGCCAACTCGGCCGCAATCATGGTCGGTATCACGCTGACCAGCCAGAACGCCAACACCAGCTTGCGCTGGACGCTCCAGCGCGAAATGGCCAAGGGGCGGGCTTTTGGACGGGGCTTGTTGATCATCAGGTTTCGCTTATCGCAGCAGCCATGGCAGGGTCGGAACGATCCGGTCGGAGGTACATTTTCACCAGTTTGAGCACGCCGTTGACCAGCCAATTGCGGTGGCGGAAGAACATGCTGTTGCCGCTAAACTCGCAGCCCAGGCGCAGTTTACTGGCGTAACCGGCCTGACCGCACTCGTACACGGGAATAGTGTGCGCAATACAGTAGCCTACATTGGTTAGCCAACTGCGAAAGTACAGGTTGTACTCGCGACTGAACGCACTGTCATGCGCAAAAACCTTGTCGACCAAGCGGTGCTGGTCCAGCAGGATCAGGTTAAACGCCACCAGCCGCTCGTCCGCCCAATACAGCGCACACACGGCGCGCGCTTCAAGCCGCTCAAGAATGCCGGTGAAGTAAGCGGCCGGCAGGCGTTCGAACTGCACGTCCGAGCGGCTCAGGGTGTCAGCGTAAAGACGCATCACCTCAGGCAGCACGTCATCAATGTTGCGCCGCCACTCTACCCGCGGGCCTGGCGCACGCATTTTGCGGCGCAGTTCCTTGCGGGCCGCCTTGCACAGCGAACCCAGGTAAGCGTCGACCGAGCCAAAGGGTACTGCGAGCGAACCGCTGGGCAAGCTTGGCATGCGCTGAAACCCGGCCGCGCGGCAGATGGCCGCCCACTGCGAATCTTGCGTCGGCACGTCCTTGACCGCCACCAGGCCGATGGCCAGTTCGCTGGCGTCCTGGCGCGCCGCCTTGAGCAAACGCTTGATCATCAACGCGCGTCGCGCCGCGGGCACGCGACTGGCCACGCCTGCGTCGCAACGCTCGGCGACGGGCGAGCCGATGGCATACAACGGCAAGCGTAAAATACCCGGCCACAGTCGCTCCAGGCGCTCGGTAAAGCGCTTGCCGACACCCGACACCGTGGTGTCGAGGCGATAGTGGGTGATAAACGCCGGCGCAACCGCCACCAGCGTGCCGGCTTCGTAAACCGCCAGGTAACGCCATTTGAAATCATCGATGGCCGCGTTTTCCACGGCCAGGTAAAAATCCCAATCCTCCAGGGCTCCGGGAAAACAGTCGTTCCAGGCACTGCGCTGGATGGCCCGGATAGTCGAGAAGGCTTGGGCGGTGATCACGTAGCGTCCTTAGGCTAATGCCCGCTGTCGATAGTCTTCTGCAACCTGGATAACAGCGGCATGCTGTTCGATAAACTCAGCGCTCAACTCGATGACCCGGCGGTATTGCAGGTCGACCGTGATCATGTGGTAGCAGTTGTCCAACAGGATCTTGGTCACCGGCCCGCCAAGATGGCGCTCCACGTAATCGGCGTTCCAGCGGCTGGTAATGTCGTCCTCGATGGAGTGCAACACCAACGCCGGCACATTGATTGAAGGCATGCGTTTCTTGACCTCGGCGTTCATCCAGTGCAACTCGCGCACCGTTACGCCTTCCATCGTCAACAAGCCCGCTGCGCTGCTCTCGCCTTCTTTCATTTGCCGCTCGACGATCGCGCGCAGGCGCTCGTTCTTGATGCCGTAGGGCGGTTTCTCGGTAAAACGAAAGAGCTTTACGCCAAAGGGAATGCGGATCAGCAAGGGCGTGATGAACGCCATTTTGTTGATGCTCCAGCCGTCGTACTTAAGCGTGGTGGAATACATCAGCAAGCCTGCAACCTGGCCCGGATGCTCCGAGGCCAGGTACATCGACATCACCGCGCCCATCGACAAGCCACCGACGAACACTTGCGCGTGGCGTTGCTTGACCTGCACGAAGGTCTTGCGCACGCCGGCGTACCAGTCCAGCCAGCCGGTGGCCTGCAAGTCGCTGTTGTCGCCGCAGTGCCCGGCCAGGGTCGGCACATACACCGTGCAGTTACCCGCCTTGGCCAAGCCCTTGGCGACTTGCCGCAATTCCGTCGGCGTGCCGGTGAGGCCGTGAATCAACACGACCCCGACCGGACCGTCACCGAGAACGAAGCCGGCATCACCTTCACCCAGGTCGATTTCGACGTCGTTGGCCGCCTTCACCGTTTAGTCGCTCGCACCAGCAGTTGCTCAAGCAGCTTCAGGCCCAGTTCGATTTCCGGGTAGCTGATTTCCAGCGACGGCGCCAGGGTGATCACGTTCTTGTAGTAGCCGCCCACGTCGAGGATCAGCCCGAGTTTGCGCCCGTCTACTACCATGTCGCCCTTCATGCCTTCCTCGACCATGTAGTCCAGGGTGGCCTTGTCCGGGGTGAAGCCGTCCGGCCCGCAGATTTCGCAGCGCAGGGCCAGGCCCAGGCCGTCGACGTCGCCGATGATCGGGAAGCGCTTCTGCAGGTCTTGCAGGCCTTCGAGGAAGAATTTGCCCTTGGCCATGACCATCGCGCCGTAGTCGACTTCGCTGGTCATCTTGAACATTTCCAGGCCCACCGCCGTACCCAGTGGGTTGGAGGCGAAGGTGGAGTGCGTCGAGCCAGGCGGGAAGATCTTCGGGTTGATCAACTCTTCACGCGCCCAGATGCCGCCCAGTGGGTTCAGGCCGTTGGTCAGCGCCTTGCCGAAAACGATGATGTCCGGCTGCACGTCGAAGTGCTCGATCGACCACAGCTTGCCGGTGCGGTAGAAGCCCATCTGGATTTCATCGGAGACCATCAAGATGCCGTGCTGGTCGAGCACCTGCTTGAGCTCGCGGTAGAAATTCAACGGCGGAATCACGTAGCCGCCGGTGCCCTGGATCGGCTCAACGTAGAACGCTGCGTATTCGCTGGTGCCGACTTTCGGGTCCCAAACGCCGTTGTATTCGGTCTCGAACAGGCGCGCGAATTGCTGCACGCAGTGGCTGCCATATTCTTCTTTGGTCATGCCTTTAGGGCCGCGGAAGTGGTACGGGAACGGAATGAATTGCGCGCGCTCGCCGAAGTGGCCATAGCGGCGACGGTAGCGGTAGCTCGACGTGATCGACGAGGCGCCGAGCGTGCGGCCGTGGTAGCCGCCTTCGAAGGCGAACATCAGGCTCTTGCCGTTGGTGGCGTTACGCACAACCTTGAGCGAGTCTTCGATCGACTGCGACCCGCCGACGTTGAAGTGCACACGCCCGTCGAGGCCGAATTTTTTCTTGGCGTCGACCGCGATCATTTCCGACAGCTCGATCTTGCCTTTGTGCAGGTACTGGCTGGCAATTTGCGGCAGCGTGTCGATCTGCTGTTTCAGTGCGTTGTTCAGGCGCGGGTTGGCGTAGCCAAAGTTAACCGCCGAGTACCACATTTGCAGGTCGAGGTAAGCCTGGTCTTCGGTGTCCCACACGTAGGAGCCTTCACAACGGCTGAAAATACGCGGTGGCTCAATGTAGTGAACGGTGTCGCCGTACGAGCAGTACTTGGCTTCTTTATCCAGAAGAATCTGGTCTTCGGCGGTGGCGATACGGGTATCAGACATGGTGGAAGATTTCCTGGTTGTCAGCAGCAGTAAAGGTGTTTGCGTTGGCGGCGATGCCCTGAGGCAGTTGGGCCAACAGCGCGGGCACTTCGGCGAAGGTGTCGAAGCGCGCGTGGGCAATGTTGTTGGCTTCGCAATAGGTGGCGAGGCTGCCTTTGGCGAAGACGAAGTCGGCGGTGGAGGCCACGCACATGTCGGACTTGCCGTCGCCGATCAACAGCACGCGCTTGTTGCGCGGCGTGGATTTGCACTTGCAGTTGCCGGAAGCGGCGCGGCAGGCATCGCTGGCATACGGGAAGTCGATGCGCCAGCTGTTCTGGTCGACCTGGCGCAGGCGGTTGGCGAGGATCGGCAGCAAGGTCACGTAGTTGCGCGACAAGATCCGCGCGATGCCTTGCTCGATGCCGTCGCTGACCACCTCGATGGTCGCGCCCAGGCCCATGACGTGATCAACGAAATCCGGGAAGTCCGGGTCGATCTCGACGCTGTCAAAGTACGCCAGCAGTTCAGCCGGGGTGGCCTTGATCAGCGCCAGTTGGCGGCTCAGGCATTCGCGTGAACCGATATGCCCGTCCAGCCATTCCTGTTCGATGGTTTCCCACTCGGGGCCGGCGAAGCGTTGGAGGACGTTGTCGATGACATCGGTGGGGGTGATGGTCCCGTCGAAATCACACACGATATGCCACTGGATCATTGCCTTTCCTTGAGTTGGAGGGCTTGTAGAAAAACGCGCTCTGTGCGCTTGCAAAAGGGATATAGCAGGCATTGTGCCAACTGGCGAAAGCCCAGCGGGACTGGGCTTTTGGCGGATTCACGAGGTGATTTGTGTCGGCGGAGCTACAATTTTTGTAGCCTGCTACAAACAAGATGAGTGCTTGCGCGAGGGGCGCTCTTCGCGCGTGAATGCGCGCTTGTTCAGATAAGGAAACCGCGCCATGTTCAAGGTCACTTCGGCTGTATTCACCGTCTTACTGGGGGTTTGGGGCTTTCCCGGCACGGTATTGGCTGACGGCATTACGGGTGACGGCATTACGGGTGAAGTGGGCGCGGGCTTCACTTATCAACCGCACGACCCCACCGGCAGCCGCTACGAAACACGGCCGATTCCCTATTTCGATCTGGACTGGGGCAATGTCAGCCTCGGCACTGACGATGGCCTGACCTGGAGCGCACTCACTACCCACGGCGTCAGCGCCGGGCCCTATATCAATTACCTGCCGGGCCGCACGGCGAATGGCTCGCTGCGCGGTTTGCGCGACGTGTCGGACATGGCCGAAATGGGCGGTTTTATTCAGTACGCCCCCGCTGACTTCTGGCGCGTGTACGCGCAAGTCGGCCAAGCCGTGGGCGGCGGGCGTGATCAAAGTGGGGTGCTGGGTAAACTCGGCGGCGAGTTGGGCTACCCGCTGGGTGGTGGCATTATCGGCAGCACCGGCCTGCTCGCACGCTTTGCCGACGCCCGCCAGACGCAGACCTTTTTCGGGGTGGACGACAAGGAATCTGCGGCCTCAGGTATTCGCGCGTACAACGCCAGCGCGGGGTTCCAGAACCTCACGCTGACGCAGAGTTTCGAGTTCCCGCTGGCCAGCCACTGGTCGCTGTTGACCAGCGCCAGTTGGACGCACCTGGTCGGTTCGGCGGCTAACAGCAGCATCGTCAAACAGGTCGGCGAGGTGAACCAGGGCCAGGTGCAGACCGCGATCAGCTACAAATTTGACTGACCGGATGCTGCGCGTCACCTTGCAAGGAACGATCGGGGCAGGCTCAGCCCTTGGCTTCGCGGATGATCTGGCGAATCGCGCCGACAAACGCGTCGACCGGCTGACCACCACTGACCGCGTACTGGCCGTTAAACACGATCGTCGGCACCGACGTCACACCGCGCGAGACCCACAGTTGCTCCTCTTCGCGCACCTGAGCTGCATAGTCATCGCCCGCCAGAATCTCGGCCGCGCGCGTGCCGTCCAAGCCAACGCCTTTGGCGATGCTTACCAGCGTCGCAGCGTCGGACGGGTCCTGACCATCACTGAAATACGCCTTGAACAGCGCTTCCTTGAGGTTGTACTGCAAGCCCTCAAGGCCGGCCCAATACAACAAGCGATGAGCATCGAAGGTGTTGTAGATACGGCTCTGGCCGTCGGTGCGAAAAGCAAAACCCAGCTCGGCGCCCATGTCACGGATACGCGCACGGTTAGCCTGTGATTCTTCGGCGCTGGAGCCGTATTTTTCAGTGATGTGCTCGACGATATTCTGCCCTTCGGCGGGCATGTTCGGGTTCAGTTCGAACGGTTGAAAATGAATCTCGGCCTGCACTTCGCTGCCGAGCTGGTCGAGCGCTTCGGTCAGGCCACGCAGGCCGATGATGCACCAAGGGCAGGACACGTCGCTGACAAAATCGATTTTCAGGGCAGTACTCATGGTGGGCAACCTCGCTGGCATTTCTGGTGGCGTTCTTGCTGACAGAGCCACGCCACAAAGGTTGCACCATACACCAACTTCACAGCACGTTCGAAGGCTCGCCCAAGTCAATCTGCGCCCAGTGCGCGGCATCTTCGCGATGGGCTTTCAGGTACGGCAACACGGCCGCCAGCAACGGCGCCTTGAACGCTTCCTGGAAACGATGGGCCAGGCCGGGAATCAGCTTTAATTGGCTGCCCTGAATATGCGCGGCCAGGTGCACGCCGTGCATCACCGGCAACAGCGGGTCGGCGGTACCGTGCACCACCAGGGTTGGCACGCGCAGTTGGTTCAGCAACGGTACGCGGCTGGGCTCGGCAAGAATCGCCATGATCTGGCGCTTCACCCCTTCCGGGTTGAACGCGCGGTCGTAGGACAGCGCCGCCTGATGCAGCAACGCCTGGCGATCATCTTTCACGTTCGGGCTGCCCAAGGCTGCCAGCAGGTCGGCTTGTTGTTCCAGCGCCACCTCACGATTCGGCGCGCCGCGCCGCGCCAACAGTTGCAGCAGCGCAGCCTTCGGCGCCGGCAGGCCTTCGGCGCCGGAGCTGGTCATGATCAGCGTCAAGCTCTCGACCCGCTGCGGCGCCATGGCCGCCATATGCTGAGCGATCATGCCGCCCATGCTCGCGCCCAACACGTGGAATTGCCGAACCTGCAAGGCATCCATCAAGCCCAGCGCGTCGTCGGCCATGTCGGTCAGCGTGTACGGCGCCGACACCGGCAGGCCGAGCTTGTAGCGCAGCACTTCAAAGGTCAGGTTGGCGTTCGCAGGCACTTGGCGCCAGGTCGACAAGCCGACGTCACGGTTGTCGTAGCGGATCACCCGAAAGCCTTGTTCACAGAGGGCAACCACCACTTCATCCGGCCAGTGGATCAACTGGCCGCCCAGGCCCATTACCAGCAGCAAGGCCGGGTCGGACGCACGGCCGATGCTCTGGTAGGCGATGCTCACCTTATCCAGGTCGACGGTTTGAGTCGGGACATTCACATCACATCGAGACGCCGCAAAAGACGGCAGGCCGAACAATAAAGCGGCCAGTAAAAGCAACACACGCATGGAAAACACCGAAACGCAGAACCCCAGTAGAGCGCGAGTCTGATGAAGTTTGTTCAAGCGCGCTGCCACAGTTGTGTGACAGTTTGATGAAGTGTGCCCAGCGGTCGTGATCGACAGTGTTGGCAACATGAGACAAACTCACGCCATCCGAACTTGTCACAAATTGCTTTCATGGAGAGCCCGTGCTCGAAATACGCCACCTCAAAACCCTGCACGCGCTGCGCGAAGCCGACAGCCTGGTGGAAGCCGCCGAACGCCTGCACCTGACGCAATCGGCGCTGTCCCACCAGTTCAAGGAACTCGAAGAACGCCTCGGCATGCAGTTGTTCGTGCGTAAAACCAAGCCGCTACGCTTTACCAGCGCCGGCCTGCGCCTGCTGCAACTGGCCGACGCCACGTTGCCGTTACTGCGCGGCGCCGAGCGTGACATCGCGCGCTTGGCGGGCGGCACCGCCGGGCGTTTACACATGGCCATCGAATGCCATAGCTGCTTTCAATGGCTGATGCCGACCATCGACCAGTTTCGCGATGCCTGGCCCGAGGTCGAGCTGGACCTGGCGTCCGGTTTCGCTTTTGCGCCATTGCCGGCATTGGCGCGTGGCGATCTGGACTTGGTGGTGACGTCCGACCCGCAGGAACTGCCCGGTATCACCTATGTGCCGCTGTTTACCTACGAGGCCATGTTGGCGGTGGCCAACCAGCATGCGTTGGCGAACAAGTCGTATATCGTGCCCGAAGACTTGCTTACCGAAACCTTGATCACTTACCCGGTGGAGCGCGACCGCCTGGATATTTTCACGCGTTTTCTGGAACCCGCCGACGTGGAACCGGCGCAGGTGCGCACGTCGGAACTGACGGTGATGATGATGCAACTGGTGGCCAGCGGGCGTGGTGTGTGCGGTATGCCGCATTGGGCGCTGCATGAATACAGCTCGCGCGGGTATGTGAAGGCCAAGCGTTTGGGCGAGAAGGGCTTGTTTGCGACGCTGTACGCGGGCATTCGTGCCGACATGCTGGACGCGCCGTACATGCGTGATTTTTTGCTGACGGCGAAGGACACCTCATTTTCGACACTGGACGGGGTGAGCGCGGTGCGCTGAGGAAGAACCCCAAGCCAAACGGGATCAACCTGTGGGAGCGGGCTTGCTCGCGATTGCGGTGGGTCAGTTGAAAAATATTTATCTGACACACCGCTATCGGGAGCAAGCCCCCTCCCACAGAAAGCAAAAAAAAACAGATCTGCTGTGATGCAAAACCCTCTTTTGATCTGCTTCAACCACTCAGGTCGGCTTTCAGGCCGCCGTGCTCTTGCCTTTGATCTTTGTGATCTTGATCTGAGAAGCGCCCCGTTAAACCACGATGGCCGCACGCAGGCTTGAATCCGTGGGTAACCCGGCAGGACGCCGGGTTAGCCGCGCTGGGCCAAGGATGGCCCATCGCGGCGGCCCACGGATTCAAGCCTGCGGGCGGGCACACCGAGCCATAGCGAGGTGCCGAGTGGTGGGGCGAGGACCTTTTGGTTAGTTTTGGCTGGGCCGGCTTCCGGTCCTTTCAAAAGTGGCTCGCTGTAAGAGCGAAACCGATACAAGCCATAACCCAAATACCGGATATATACCCAACCTGAAGAACCCCCCCGAACCAGCCCGATGCGCGACAGCGCTACATCAAAAATGCAGTAGGGCCTCCCACAAAAGCACTCTTGATCCAGCCACTCAAGCGCTCAGTCACACCCTCTGAGTTCGCGCCACATATGAACCTTGTCGAAATACTCAACCCCCACCCGCACCGCCAACGGCTCCAGGCCGTACTGGATAAACCCGCAGCGCTGATACAAGGCAAAAGCTGCAGCATTGCCCGCGGTGACCGTCAACTGAATCACTTTGAGCCGCGGTTGCTTGCGCGCTTGCGCGACTGCGGCTTCGACCAACTGTCGACCTAAACCGCGCTGCTGATAAGCCTCGTTCACGTACATGCCAAACAAGGTCACCTTGTGCCGCGCCTTCTCGCGCGACTCATAGGCCAGGCCGACAATGCCGGCCAATACGTGCCCTTCGAAGGCCCCGAGCAACTGATCAAGTGGGCTGCTCAGGCGCTTTTCCCACCAGCTCAACGGCATGGCCGCACGCTCTGCCACGCTGGAAGTAAACGCCTGCGGGTAGGCGCCGTACGCCTCAAGCATCAAGGCGCGATACGCCTCGGCATCCTGCGGGCCAAGCGCGCGGATTATCATAGGTTGCAGCCCTTGCGAATCAAGCGGAGGGGGTCAGCGATGCGCGATAAAACGGCAGGATCAGGTCGCGTGTCAAGGGTGCCAATTGCAAGCCGCCATCGCCTGCCGGGTCGATCCAGCGCACTTCTTCGATTTCCGCTGCGGGGGTTACGGGCACGTCGATGTGCACCTGGAACAGCTCGGCGTGCACGGTGAAACCCGGCTCGTTGGCGGCCGGGGCCGAGAAGTGGCCCAGGTACAGCGCGTCATCAGGGTTAATGCGCAGGTTCAGCTCTTCGTGCAGCTCGCGGGCCAGCGCCTCGGCGGGTTGTTCACCGGCGTCGATCTTGCCGCCCGGTTGCATGAACGCCTGAGTACCGCGCTTGCGCACGAGCAGGGTTTGGCCGTCGCTGCCAATCAGCAGGGCGGCGGCGATGCGGAGAGTAGAGGTCATGAAACGATCACCTGAAGCTCAAAACCGCAAGGATCACACGGCGATGGGCGCACGGCAATCCAGCGGTGGGTCAGCCGCTATGTTCATCGACTGGCACACCGCCATCGCGAGCAAGCCCGGCTCCCACAGTGAGCGCGTTGTGCCAAGTGTATTGATTTAGCAGTCCTTGATGAACACGCTGTAGCGCGCGCCTTCCATGCTTTCAAAAGCAATCAATTTATCCACCAGGGGCAGGTTCAACACTTTGCCGGCATTGAGCAGCAACATGCCGTTGTCGGCATTCAAATTGCGCGCCAGCACCATGCCCTCCTCCAGCTCGCGGGTGCCGAGGACCTTGACGTTGGGGTCGCCCAGGGTCACGTCATTAACGTAGGTGGCGCAGACCTGCACAAAGTCTTCGACCATCTGTGGGTCGTAGAGGCGCCCGGCATATTTGCGGATGTATAACAGCGCTTCATCGCTGTTCATCTGGCGTTCCAGAATCAGGCCTTTTTGCAGCTCGATAAAATCCACCGCCAGTTTCAACAGCCGCGAACCCGCCGGGATCGCCTCGCCCTTGAGGTGGTCGGGAAAACCGCTGCCGTCCCAGCGTTCCTGGTGATGGCGGATCAAACGCGCAGCGTCTTTCATCGGCTCCAGCGTCATCAACAACGATTCGCTTTGCGTGGCATAGGCGCGATAACGCTCACGGTCGCCGCTGTGCAGCATGTCCGAGGGCGAAACCATCATGCTGTCGCTCCAACTCAGCTTGCCGATGTTGTAAAGCGCGGCAGCCATGGTCAGGTCGCGGTTGCTGGCCGAATCCACGCCATGCGCCACGCACCAGGTACGCACCAGTTCGATGATCTGCCGGTTGGTCTGCTTGGCGCGCGGCAGGCGCAGGTTGGCCAACAGCGAGAACACCTCGGTGCCGGTGGCGTAACTGTGTTTGAGTTCTTCATAAGCCAGGTCGAGCATGTCGGCGGTTTGCTGCAACTCACTGGTGCGCGACGCCACGCGTTTTTCGAGGGTGGCGTTGAGTTGCCTGAGTTCCTCGTTGTGCTGCTGGATCAGTTGCTCCAGCCGCCTGCGTTCGCGCTCGGAGTGCTGATGAGCGAGGGATTGGCGCAACGCCAGGAGCAATTCTTCGTCGTTCCAGGGTTTGCTGAGGTAGCGGTAGATTTCGCCTTCATTGATGGCTTTGACGATCAGGGTCAGGTCGGTCTCGCCGGTCAGCAGAATGCGCACCGTGTGCGGGAAGTGTTGATGGATATGCGCCAGCAACGAAGCGCCGTCCATGTCCGGCAGGCGCGCGGCACTCATCACCAGGTCGATGGGTTGCCGGGCGAGAATCGCCAGGGCATCAGCGGCGCAGGTGGCGCTGTGCAGTTCAAACGGCTCATGGTGCAGCAGTTGCGTGAGGCTGTGCAGCACCTGCGGGTGGGCATCGATCAACAGCACCACGGCGCGCTCATCGGTAAAAGTGACTGACTCGCCCATAAGCGCCTCGCATCGTCGGTGTGCGTTCCCTACGGTGTGGGTTTGCCTTCCTGGCGATTACTCAACAGTTTAGTTGGTTTTGCCTAACGTAATGCCCCGCACTGTCAGTGCATAAAAAAGCCGCCCCAAGCTCTGGCCCGGCCTCCAAGGTGACACATAAATCGCTCACGCCTCGGTTTTTTTCGGGCTGGAGCCAAACGGTTGCCGTCACTGTCTTGATGCGCAAAGGTTGCCCCGGCAAGGACATCGCTCGTAAGCTGGAAATCGCTGCTGAAACCGTGAAGCCCATAAGAAAAAACCTGCACAGCACGCCAGGGATCAACTCCCGGCCGGCGCTGTTGTTGACCTCTGATCAGGCGCACACGCGCTGATCGAGCCGCGTACCTGATGAGTCCGAACCAAGGAAATCTGCATGAGCCTGTCGTTGCTAAGCCGTTACGCCTTCTTTGCCGTGTGCGTCATTTTCACCCTCGCCAGCCTGCCGTTTATCCAGCATGAATGGCTGTGGCCTTTCACCGTGGTCACCGGCGTCCTCAGCCTGATTGGCCTGTTCGACCTGCTGCAAAGCCCGCATGCGGTGCGCCGCAATTACCCGATTCTGGGCAATATCCGTTACTTGGTAGAGGCCATCCGCCCGGAAATCCGCCAGTATTTGCTGGAGTCAGACAGCGACGCCCTGCCCTTTTCGCGGGCGCAGCGTTCGCTGGTCTACTCGCGCGCCAAAAACGAAACCGCCGACAAGCCCTTCGGCACCTTGATCGATGTGTACCAATCGGGTTTCGAATTTATCAGCCACTCCATGCGCCCCGCACCGCTCAGCGACCCCGATGCGTTTCGCGTGATCGTCGGCGGCCCACAGTGCACGCAACCGTATTCGGCGTCGGTGTTCAACATCTCGGCGATGAGCTTCGGCTCGCTGAGTGCCAACGCGATTCGCGCGCTCAACCAGGGCGCCAAACTCGGCAATTTTGCGCATGACACCGGCGAAGGCAGCATCAGCCCGTACCACCGTGAAAACGGCGGCGACCTGACGTGGGAGTTGGGCAGCGGTTACTTCGGCTGCCGCACCAGCGATGGCCGATTCGACCCGGAACGCTTCGCCGTGCAGGCGCAAGACCCGCAAGTGCGGATGATCGAAATCAAGATGAGCCAAGGTGCCAAGCCTGGCCATGGCGGCATCCTGCCCAAGCACAAAGTCACCCAGGAAATCGCTGAAACGCGCGGCATTTTGATGGGCGAAGACTGCATCTCGCCGTCACGCCACAGCGCGTTCTCCACGCCCATCGAAATGATGCAGTTCATCGCCCAGTTGCGTGAACTGTCCGGCGGCAAACCGGTAGGTTTCAAGTTCTGCCTGGGCCACCCGTGGGAATTTATGGGCATCGCCAAGGCCATGCTCGAAACCGGCATCCTGCCGGACTTTATCGTGGTGGACGGCAAGGAAGGCGGCACCGGCGCCGCGCCCGTGGAGTTCACCGACCATATGGGCGTGCCGCTGCGTGAAGGTTTGCTGTTTGTGCACAACACCCTGGTGGGCCTGAACCTGCGCGACAAGATCAAGCTCGGCGCCAGCGGCAAAATTGTCAGCGCGTTCGACATTGCCAGCGTGTTGGCCATCGGCGCCGACTGGGCCAACTCGGCGCGCGGCTTTATGTTTGCGATTGGCTGCATCCAGTCGCAGAGTTGCCACACCAACAAATGCCCCACTGGCGTCGCCACACAAGACCCATTGCGCCAGCGCGCGCTGGTAGTGCCGGACAAAGCCCAGCGCGTGTTCAACTTCCACCGCAACACGCTCAAGGCGCTGGCCGAGATGCTCGCCGCCGCGGGCCTGGATCACCCGTCGCAGTTGTCGGCCAAGCACTTGGTGCGGCGCATGTCGGCAACCGAGATCAAGCTGTTTTCGCAGTTGCACGTGTTCCTCAAACCTGGCGAATTGCTCACCGGCGATGTCAACGGCGAGTTCTATTCGCGCATGTGGCAAATGGCACGCGCGGACAGTTTTGAGCCGCTTGACATCGCGGCTGCCTGAGGACGCCTGCCGTGCTGAAGCACTTTATCAATCCCGACATTATTGCGCGGGTCGTTGGTAAAGACGTACCTCAACCTCTCCAGCCGGCAGGTAGTCAACTTCTGGCCAAGCGCCTGGGTAAGCAGGGTATTCGGCCACACTTGAGCTTCCCGTCAGCCACCAGATCCGCTGCGTGGCGGGCGGCAAGTAAGCCGGATCGGAAACGGTGTGCTCATCCCAGGTTTCATACATCAATGTAGACGGACCATACCCGTTGGGTCTATGGGAGCCGCCGTAACCTAATGAGGGCAGGTACAAATACATGCCCTTGTCGCTGCCGTTATAATAAACCGAGCTAAAATAAAAGAAATCATGCCCCACCACTACCACATCGGTGTCTTTACGATGAGCATTAATATAATCAACTGCCTCCTGCAGTCGAACAACCTGATGGCTTTTACCGTAGCCCATCTCACCTTGCTGGCTATAAATCATTGCCAGCCCAACACCCTCCATCCCCAGCACTGCAACCAACAATAATGCCGCTTTTACAATGCTCTTGCGGCTTAGACTGGCCACCCCTATGGCAAACAGCAACGGAAAGCCGATTGCCGAAAACGCCACGTACCGCTCAATATAAGCAGGCATAAACAAGGACAGGCAAAATAGCGACACCATCGGAACAAACAGGTATAGCGCCAGCCCTGTGCAACCCCTGACGTGTGTTCTGTCTTTAACCACAACCCGGCCAACAACTAACAGCATCAACAGCGGCACTAACGCATAAAGCGCCACCGATGTCTTGAACGGCGAATATAAAGTAAAAAACAACCAAAACGTGTCAGGAATAGTATAAATCGACCCCCTGCCGAGCCACGAGACGCCTCCCACTGCTTTGAGCTTCTCGTAATTTTTAAGCAAATCAAACAAGCTGAATAGCCAGGGTACATAAGCAATCACGATCAGTACGTTACACACCCACCAGGTCATTGCAGTGATGTAGCGTTTCCTGATGCAAGGGTGAACGCGAAGTACAATCAAGTACAGCCAGTGGGCCAAGGCTGCCAACACAGCATAGTAGTGCGTGTACAACGCCGCGACCATAAAAGCGGCATACAATAAACAATATCGGTAACGCTCCGGCTGCTTCAGCCAGCTTATCAGCGCCCACAGTGCCCCCGTTAAAAACATGCCTTCGAGCGCATACATTCGAGCCTCTTGACTCAACCTGACCCACGCAGGAAACAACGCCACGAAAAGCCCGCTGATCATCACAGCTCGACCGTTCATGACACGACGAGCCAGCGCCACGCTTAAGACAACTGCCACACTCCCCGCCACAGCACTCAAACTTCTGATCGAGACAGGAGACGTCCCGAACAGCCCCATCCAGTAATGCAGCAGTAAATAGTAGAGGGGTGGGTGGACATCTTTTCCGGTATGAAACCAAATAGCCTCAGGGGATAACGAACTTATCCAGACACTAAAAGCTTCATCATACGAAACATAAGCCCCACTGATGTCGTAAAATCGAACGCCCACCGCTAATACAATGACCAACAACCACGCGGCAGCCCGTCCCGCGTCGCTGCCCATTTGCCGATTCGCCGTCAAGTGATTGTCTCCCAAACCTTGGTTTCAACGTTGCCTTTGATAACGTCCTTCACTACATACCTCGGCCGATGTTTCGTCTCCATATAAATACGCCCCACATACTCGCCCAGTATCCCCAACCCAATCAGTTGCACGCCGCCCAGAAACAATATCGCCGTCATCAATGACGGGTACCCCGGCACCGCGTTGCCGAACAGCAACTTGTCCAGCATCAGGTACGCGGCATACACCAACGCGAACAGCGAAATGCACCCGCCGATGTAACTCCACAAGCGCAGCGGCAAGGTGCTGAACGAGGTGATCCCGTCCAGCGCCAGGTTCCATAGTTTCCAGGCGTTGAACTTGCTCTGGCCGGCGGTGCGCGGGGCACGGTCGTATTCGACAATCGCCACGGTGAAGCCGGCCCACGACAACACACCTTTCATGAATAACTGCTGTTCGGGCAAGGCCTTGATCACGTCCACCACCTTGCGGTCCATCAGCCGGAAGTCGCCGACATTTTCCTCAATGTGCGTGTAGGCGATGCGGTTGAGCAGGTGATAAAACATCGAGGCACTGTGACGCTTGAGGTAGCTGTCGCTGGCGCGATCGCGGCGCTTGGCGAGCACCACGTCTGCGCCTTTTTGCCATTCAGCCAGCAATTGCGGGATGACATCGACCGGGTCTTGCAGGTCGACGTCCATGGGAATAACCGCATCGCCTTGGGCATACTCCAGCCCGGCAAACAGCGCCGCTTCCTTGCCGAAGTTGCGCGAGAAGTTGATCACCATCACGTCGCTGTCAGCCAAGGCGATGTCGCGGGCGAACTCGGCGGTGCAATCAGTGCTGCCATCGTTGATAAATACGATGTCGACGGTGTGTGCACGCAGCGCAGGCGCATGCCGAATGGCGTGATAAAACAGGCCGAGCGTCTTCTCCTCGTTAAACAGAGGCACCACCAGTGAGATCCTCATTGCGCGCGCTCCCGAAAAACCACCCACTTCGATAAAAAAAAGCCGCACACCAGGCTGATCAGCGAAAACACCACGACCGTGACAATCCCTGGCACCCGCCAGTGGTCCGCCAGCACCCCCACGCCCAGGCTCAAGCCGCCCATGCACAGCATGAACACCAGATAGCGCGGCAACGAGGCCGGCGTGGCAAAGGTATAGAGCGCATTCACATAGAAGGAAAAAGACGCCGCCGTGCAGAAGGCGACGAGATTGCTCGTGGCTTGGCTGAGGTCAAAAGCGCCGCGCAAGACGAAAAACAACTGCCAATGGATCAGCGTATTGGCAACACCAATGACCGTATAACTGGAAAATCCCTTCCACGCGCTGTTCATTGCTTCATCCTGTTGAGGCCAGGCTAAGCAAGCCACGGCGCCTGAGCGGCGTCTACTGTCAGAATTAACAGGGTCACCGCTGCGCGGTTGAGACATTCAGCAATACCCGGCTTTTGCAATTGCTTACAAATACCGCCAACCTGCCACCCTCAGACGTGTTGCCTGCGACACGCCTGCCTTGCGTCTTTCATGACTAAACTATTTGTTCAAGAGCCCGCCGCCATGCTGAACGGACGCGACCCGCGCATCGATTTTTTTCGGGGCCTGGCGTTGATCTTTATTTTCTGGGATCACGTTCCCTACAATCCGCTGGGTCAAATAACCTTGCGCAACATCGGTTTCAGCGATGCGGCTGAAATCTTTGTGTTTCTTGCCGGCTACGCCTCGGTGCTGGCCTACAGCAAGGTCTTGCAGCGTGAAGGGTATTGGATGGCCTGCTTGAAGATTTTGCGACGCACGTGGGTGTTGTACGTGGTGCATATCTTCCTGCTGGCGATGTTGATGGGCATTGTGTTCTTCGCCAACAGCCATGTGGAAACCCGCGACCTGGTTGAAGAGATGGGCCTGACGCATTTCATCACCCACCCGCAGCAAGCCCTGGTGGATGAATTGCTGCTGCGCTTCAAGCCGAACCTGATGGACCCGTTGCCGCTGTATATCGTGCTGTTGGCGGGTTTGCCGTTAGTGCTGCCGTGGCTGTTGCGCAACACCCGGGCGGTGGTCGCGGTGTCGATGGCGGTCTACCTGCTGGCACCTTTGCTGGGCTGGAACCTGGCCGCGATTGCCGACGGTGTGTGGTACTTCAACCCGATCACCTGGCAGTTCCTGTTTATACTCGGCGGCGCGGCAGCAATTCACGCGCAAAAACCCCGCGTACAGGCTGAACGGCCACTGCTGCGCCAGCCGTTGTTGGTGATGGCGGCGGTTTACGTACTGGCCGCCGGCGTGATCACGATCGCCTGGCGTTGGCCACACGTACACGATGCGTTTATGCCGTACGCGCTCAGCGAATGGCTTTACCCGATCAGCAAGACGGATCTGTCGCCGGTGCGCCTGCTGCATTTTCTGGCCCTGGCCTACGTCACCGCCAAACTGTTGCCGGGGCGTGCCTGGACCCAACACTGGCTGGCGCAGCACACCTGCCGAATGGGGCGTTATTCGCTGGAGGTGTTCTGCTTCGGCGTGCTGCTGGCGCCGTTGGCGGACATGGTCAACGCCTTGGCCGACGATGCCTTCGCGGTGCAAATTATTACCGCCCTGATCGGCGCCGCACTGATGGCCGCGCTGGCGGCTTGGCTGGAGTTCAACAAACGCCTGAGCCAGTCGCCCAAGGTGGCTACCGCCTGAATAACCACAAGCCCCGACCTCGGGGCTTTTTGTTGAGCGCCTGAACGTCAGCCACAACCGATACACAGTTACTGCCAGGCAAGCCCCCCTGCGGGCCTAGTCTGAGTGCCCGATTCGCACAGAAAAACACACCATGACCGCCATTCCCGCGCCGGCCCTCGACGATAAAGGCCAGCACTACGCACTCATCCGGGACGCTTTGCCCGACTGGCTAAAAACCTTGTCTACGGCACGCATCAGCGCGTTGAAGGCCAGCCGAAAAAATATTCCGGGCTGGTATAAAAGCGCCTCGCCCGAGCAACACCAACGGCTGAAAACCGCAGTGGCCGAACACTGGAAAACCCAACGCCTGGTCGACCAGAAACTGGCCGCAGTGACTGACCTCAAAGCGTTCGCCGAGCCCTTGTTAAAAGCCGCACTGAAACAGCAATACAACCTTGAGGTGGATGTACACAAGACCTGCTTGCGCCTGTATGCCCCGGCCCAAGCGCCCTGGTGGGTGATAAATCTCAACGCTGGCGTGCACAGCCGTACGGTGTCGTTGCTCGACGCCGCATTGCACAATTTTGCCCACACCGAGGCGTTCAGCGCCGATTCGCAATTCATCACCCTGCCCGATGCGCAGGGCCATTTCGACGTCGTACCGCTGCACAGCACCGTGACGATCCAACAGTTCATCGCCCTGGTTCGCAGCCTGGACATCGGCGACCAATACCGCCAAGACCTTGAGCTTTACCTGGGGCTTACCGAACCTGTGGTGCACGGCGTGCTGCGCGCGCGCGTTACCGGCAACCATCAGGCGGCCCTCAACGTCGCAGCGCAAATGGCGCTGATGAAAGGCGACATCCTGCCTGCAGACCACCGCCTGATCACTGCGCTGATCAGCGAACGCCAGGCACTCACCCTCGACGGCAAGGCCGTGCATTGCCATGCGCTAAGCCTGCTGGACGCCCCATTGACCGGGGTTGTGTTGATCGGCGCCGACCTCGAACACAGCCGCCAGGCCGTGCCCGTTATCGTCTACCTGCCCGATGACCCGCAGCACCCGCTCAAGCGCTACGCCTCAACCGTCGCCTTCATGCTGGAGCTGACGCAAAAATTGCGTCAGCCCGACTACCAACAGTTCTTCAGCCGATTTATCGAGCAGCAATACCGGGGGCATTTTTTCGCTCAGTTAGGCTCGCGCCTGAGCCAAGTCAAATGGCATCAACACGTGCCTGGCGACCCACAACCGAGCTGGCGCGAAACAGCGCTCGACAACCCCAACCTGCAATTTGGCGTGAAGCGTGTGGCAACGCCGTTGTGGGAATACCTGTACCAGCAAAAAATCGACAAGACCCTCAACGATGCCCGCGAGCTGGCCATCTCCACCGCCTACGCCGACCGCATGGCGCGCTGGGCCTGGTGGGACAATCTGCAGAAGATCCTCTCGGGCATACTCGACGCAGCATTACTGGTGGTAACCCCGTTCGTGCCTTTTTTGGGCGAATTGATGCTGGCCTATACCGCCTACCAAGTGGCCGACGAGGTGTTCGAAGGCCTGTTCGATTGGGCCGAAGGTTTGGGCATAGAGGCGATTGAACACGTGGTTGCAGTGACAGAAAACGTGCTGCAACTGCTCGCGTTCGGCGCAGCCGGGCAACTCGCCCAGCTCAAGCTGTCGCCCTTCGTCGAGGGCTTGAAACCTGTGACCCGAAGCGACGGCAAACGGCGTTTATGGCAGGCGGACTTGAGCCCCTATGCACAAAAAAACCTGACCTTGGGCGCCGAATCGCAAGCCGACACCCACGGGTTTCATCTGCACGCCGGTAAAAAAATCCTGCGCGTGCAGCACACGCACTACGAAGTCAGCCAGGACGCCGAGACTGGCCGGCACCGAATCGTCCATCCACTCCGCGCCGAGGCCTATCGCCCCGAAGTGCTGCTTAACAGCCACGGCGCCGTTGTACTGGAGGGCGAGGAACCCAGAGCCTGGGACGAGTCACAGTTGTTCCAGCGCCTGAGCCCTGCAACGGCTGCCTGGCCAGACGCGCAATTGCAACAGTTGCGCGCCATCAGTGGCACCGAACCCGGCGCGCTGCGGCGTATGTACAGCGAAAACCAGGCACCGCCACCGCTGCTGGCCGACACCCTCGACCGTTTCGAACTGAGGCAGCACATCGACACCCTCAGCGAGCCCCTCGCCGACACCGATGAAGCGGTGTATTGGTGTGCCGACATGGTCACGCGGATGCACGGCTGGCCCAGCGACAAAGCCATCGCCGTGTTTGAGGCGGCCGACCTCAGTGGCGAGTCGATCCGACATGGCGCGCTGCAGGCGCCGTCGGATAAAACCTTGGCCATCTGCCGTGACGACTTACTGGCAGGCCGGCTGGCGCAGCGGGTGGTGGGTTTTCTGGACGAGACCGAACTCGCCGCCCTGCTCGGCGACCCCTTGCCCGCCACCGCCAGCGCGCGTGCGCAAGCACTGCGCGAACACCTGAGCGTTTATGTAGCCTCGCGCAAGGACGAAATCTTCGAACACCTGTACAGCTTCAAACGCCAGTCAAACAGCGCCCACGGGTTGCTGCTGCAACAGCAATTTCCCGCCCTGCCCGACCGCCTGGCCCAAGCGATACTGGCCCAGGCCCGCCCCGCTGAAGTACACCTTATGAGCGAAGAACAGCGCCTGCCATTGCGCCTCAAGCACCAGGCCAGGGAGTTGCAATTTGAAGCGCTGGCCACCCACGCCTATGAAGGTTTTTACCAGGGCGACGCGCCCACACCCGACACCGAACGGCTGCTGCTCAATGCCCTGAGAATTCACAGTGACGCCTTCGGCAACCTGCGCCTGAGCATCCGCGAGCAACTGCCCAGCGGGCAATTACGTTGCCGCGTGGGGCCGGACGACGCGACCACCGACACGCTGCTGATACGCACCGCGCCAGGACGCTACGCGCTCCACGGGGCAGCGGTCGATACCACTTGGAATTTGTATGAAGGCGTACTGCAAGCCGTGCCCCGTGACACCTTGGGCTTCGCGCCGGGCGACGGCGAAGCGTTGCGCCAGTGGCTGCAGCAAACCCTGCAACCGCCCGCCCAACGCCGTACCGCGCTGGCCGAGGGGCCGACCCTCGCAGTTGCCTCCCAAGATACCCAGCAACTGCTGCAAAAACCGCTGTTCAGCGCGCTGCGTCAAAGGCTGGGTTTAGACAGCATTGAGGACCGGCTCAAGGCCCTGTACCCGACGCTGACCGAGGAAGACGTGACAGCCTATGCCCAGGCCCTGAACTCGACTGATGGGCAACGCCAGTTGCGCGAGCTCGAAACCCGCAAAAAAAGCCTGCTTGACGATCTGAAAAACTGGCAGCAACTTCCCGCCGCCGGTAGCCAGAGACGTCGGCCTGCACTCACCGAACAGCTGTTCAGGCAGCGGGTGGCCAAGGTGATACAGGAAGGCTGGGAGCAATCGGCCAAGGGTTACGAAACGAACTCCGGCGCCCGGCGGTTGGGCAGCGAGCTGGACCTGCGCGGAGAAACCCTCTACGGCTTTTTACAGAACTTCCCCACACTCGACACCCGGTTGCACCACGTTACCAGCCTGAACCTGGCGGGCACCGATTTCACCCTTGCCGACGGCGCGTTCCTGCATAACTTTCCCAACCTGCGCAGCCTGGACATCACCGGCAAACGCCTGACTGCGCTGCCGCAAGCGATTATCGGCATGCCTCGTCTGACGCAACTGGGGCTGGCGCAAAACCCGATCCGCTGGACCCCACAGAGCGTTGAGCAGCTCAAACACTTGCAGCATCTGCGGGTGCTGATCCTTTCGCACAACGAACATTTGGTGATACCGCCAGACATCAGCCGCATGCCTGAACTGCACATACTGATGCTCAATAACACCCAGCTCAACCAGTGGCCCACGGGTCTGTTCGAGCTGCCCCGTTCGCCAAACTTCAACTTGAACCTGCTGAACACCGCCATTACCCAAGTGCCCATTGTCGAGCCAGGTTCCGCGTCGGCCGAGCTGGTGGCACGCACGCGCCTGGACCGCAACAAATTTGAGCACGATGCCGAGGACCGGCTGGTCAGCTACCGCCGCGCCGCAGGCCTGGACCCTTATCGCACCTACCCCCCGCGAGGCGAACTGGACAGTCAATACTGGCTCGGCCACCTGCCGGCCGAGCCACGCCAGGCGTGGCAGGAAGTCTGGGACAACCTGGAGCGGGAACACGGCTCCCAGGGCTTTTTCGAGGTCATCAGAAGCCAGCAACAACCGGAGTCCCTGGTCGTGCAGGACACGGCCGACCTGTTGCGCTATCAGCAGAACCTGACGCAATTGCGCATTAACGTGCTGCGACTGCTGAGGGCCGCCGACTGTGACGAGCCCACCCGCACTGCACTCTTCAACCTCGCCGCCACGCCCACCCACTGCGCCGATGCGGGCGCCCATTTGTTCAACGCCATGGGCATCGAAACCATGAAGCTGGAGGCGTTGCGCGAGCCCACCCCCCAAGCCCGGGTTAACGCGCTGGTGCGGCTGGCCAAACAAAAGGCCCGGCTGGACAAGCTCAACCACATTGCCAATCGGGATATTCAGGCGCGCCTCAACACGCCCACGCGCAATGAGGATGGCAGTGAAAGCCCCGCACTGCGGCTGACCACCGACATCGTCAACGGTGTATCGGGCACCCTGGATGAGGTCGAGGTGTACAGCGCCTACCAGACCGGCTTGAAGGCGCGCCTGGATCTGCCCTGGCTGGCGGACCACATGCTGTACCGCGAGACCGGCAATGTTCAAGCCAGGCAACTGGTGATTGCCTACAACAAAGTGATCGAGGATGAGCAGGGCGACGGGCTGGTGGAGCAAATGCTTGAGCAGTATTTTTGGAGCGACTATTTGCGCGACACGCACCCCGACGAGTACCAAAAAATCAGCTGCCAACATTCACAGGCGAGTGAAAATATCGACGGCTTGCGCCTGGCTCAAAGCGCCTGGGCCGCCGATGAGCAATTGCCTGAGGAACACAAGAACCTGACCACCAGCGCCCAACTCAGGAAAAACCTGACAGACCTGGCAGACACATTAAACGTGGCCCATGAGCAAATCTTGACCGACGAGCCCATGAGTGAGGAGCTGTACCTGAGCCTGTTTCTCAAGAGCTTCTACGATGAAAAAGAACTGGGCCGGCACCTGACCCGTTTGGCCATGATCAGCGCGGGGCTTTAACCGGTCGTGACGGGCTTGCGAGGTGTGGTGGTTATGTATTCCTGCCCTGTTCACGAGGGTCTTTGTGTGGGCGGGGCCATCCTTGCCTCCCGCCTGACCGCACCCTGTGGCAAGCCCGCTTGCCACAAGTTTTGCTCACTCGTTCGGTCTCGACATGCACGGTGCCGAGGCCGTTATAAAAAGGTGTTAATCATGTATAAGTTCATCTCTATTAGTGGTTCGATCGGTTAATAAACACGGACCCCCTAGCGCTGAATTTCAAACTTATTACCGGTGTGCCAACGGCTTAAACTACTGGCTCATTCAGTATAAAAGGCACTACTCATGTCAGCGGTTCAACTTGTCAGCCCCACGGCGGCTGACGACAAAAACTTACACTTCGAGGTTATTTCACAGGCACTCCCCGCCTGGATAACACAAGCCTCCCCGCAACGCATGAACGCCTTGAAAACGGCAAAAAAAACCATCCCGGCCGGGTATCTAACATACTCGCCGCATCATCAAGCATTAAAAACCGCGATTGCCCAACAGTGGCAAACCCACAATGCCGTGGATAAACAACTTAACCACTTGCAAGGCATCGATACCTTTGCCGAAGTGTTATTAAAACAGGCGTTAAAAGCGCAATACGGTATCGAAGAAGATGTACGCGAAACCTTCCTGAAACTCTTTACCCCCACCGGTGCGCTGGTCAAAGGCGCCAAGATCAGGACCGTTTCGTTATTGCATGCGGCGCTGCACAACTTTGCCGCCGCAGAAAACTTCACCATCGACTCCGCGTTCATCACCCACCCCGACGCCCAGGGCAGGTTCGACGTCAAGCACATCAAACACCGAATCACCGTGGGGCAATTCAAAACGCTGGTACGCAAACTGGACATCGGCGCGCGTTACCAACAGCACCTCGAAGAGCAACTGGGGCTCAAGCAACCGGTGGTCCAAGGCGTGTTGCGGGCCAGGGTCATTCTTGGCCAGCAAGCCGCCTTCAGGGCCGCGATCCACAGTGCCGTGCTGATGGGGCATATCGACGCGGCCACCCACGGCATGCTGCCAGGCTTGATCGACAGCCTGCCGGGGCTCACGCTTAATCGCTTGCCGGTGCGTTGCCACGACCTGGTGATGATGGACACCGTACTGACCGGCATCGTATTGATTGCTCCCGACCTTGAGCGCAGCCGCCAGTCAGCGCCCATCGTGGTGTACATACCCGATGACCCGGAACATCCGCTCAAGCAATACGCCGACACCGAAGCCTTTGTGCAAGAACTGACCCGCCAACTGCGCGAGTCTGATTACCAACAGTTCTTCTGTCGCTTCGTACCGCATGCCAGCCGTGGGTCGTTCCTGGCCAAGCTCAACGAGCGCCTGAGCAAGGTCACCTGGCATGCACGGCAACCGTTGGACCCACTGCCGAGCTGGCGCGCTACCCCGCTTGCAAAACCCGCCTTGCAGCTTGGCCCGCGCGCAATTTCGGCAGGCCTGTGGAACCATCTGTATCAGCAAAAACTCAACCTGCTACTCAACGACAGCCGCGAGATCGCGGTGGCCACCGCCTATGCCGACCGCATGGAGCGCTGGGCCTGGTGGGACAACCTTGAACATATTCTCGACGAGATTTTCCAGGCGGCGTTGCTGGTCGCCACGCCGTTCGTGCCGGTGCTGGGCCAACTGATGCTCGCCTACAGCGCCTGGCAACTTGCCGATGAAGTCTTCGAGGGCCTGCTGGACTGGGCGCAGGGCCACAGCATCGAGGCCATCGAACATGCGGTAGGCGTTGCGCAAAGCATCGTGCAACTGGGCCTCTTCGGGATAGGTGCCCAACTGGGCGAATTGGCCAAACTGAAGGTGTCGGACTTCGTTGACGGTTTGGTCGCCGTGCGCTTGCCCAGCGGGCAACAACGCCTGTGGAACCCCGACCTGAGCCCTTACCGGCAAACGGCACGGGTGCCGACAGCGGGCTCGAAAGCCGATACGGACGGCTTCCACAGCCGCGATGGCAAAAAAATCATGCGCCTGGAGGACCATCACTACGAAATCAGCAAAGACCCGGACTCCGGCCAACACCGCGTCGTGCATCCACAGCGACCCGAGGCCTATCAACCCCAAGTGTTCAGCAACGGCGAAGGCACGTTGGTGCATGAGGGCGAAGAACCCTTGAGGTGGGACGCCACCCGCTTGATGCAGCGCCTCACCCCGGCCACGGCCGACCTTGCGCCCGCGCAACTGCAGCAGATTCGCGATACCAGCGGTACCGGCATCCGTGAGCTGCAACGCATCTATGTCGAAAACACCGAGCTGCCGCCGCTGCTCGCCGATACCCTCGAACGCTTTGAATTGCGCCGTGAAGTCACGCGCCTCGTTGCACGCGTGCGCAGCGGTGAACCGACCGGCGAAGCCGACAACTGGACCACGCAATTTGTCACCGAGCTAGCGGGTTGGCCGGCGAGCAAAGCCATTGAAGTGTTTGCAGCCGGCGACCTGAGCGGCGAACCCATGCGCTACGGAGCCAAGGACGCCGACGCCCTGCACACCCTGCAAACCAGCCTCGCGGATGTGCAGGCCGGGCGGCTGCCGGAGAAACTCGTGGCGTTTTTGAGCGCACCAGAACTTGAGGACGTGCTGGCAACTGCCCCACCGAGCGAGGCCACTGAACGGGTGCAGGCCGTGCGCGATCAACTGGCCGACGCCCTCGACACGCAACAAGGCACGCTCTTCGACCATCTGTATCTCATCGCGCAGGCCAGCGGCGACGCCCGCGCCCAGTTGTTGCGTGAGCATTTTCCCGAACTGCCCGACGCACTGGCGCGCACCCTGCTCAGCCGCGCCCGCCCGAATGAACGCCAGGTCATGACCGATGAACGCCGCGTGCCGTTGCGCCTCACGCACCTGGCCCGTGAGCTGGCGTTTGAAACCCGCGCCGCCCATGCGTACGAAGGCCTGTACCCGGACGTGCCGCCCAGCGCCGACACCGAACACCTGCTGCTCAACGCGCTGCGCCTGCATACCGATACCTTCGGCGACCTGCGTATCAGCGTTTACAACGCCAGCACCCGCGGCCCACTGCGCTGCAGCGTCGGGCCCAGCGACGCGTCGACATCCAAAGTCCTGCTGCTGATGCCGGACGGTCGCTATGCATTACCCGATGCGCCGCTGCAAACCTTCGACCTGTATGAAGCCGCGCTGCGCGTACTGCCCGAAGCCCAACTGACGGCCCTCGGTTACCAGCCAGGCGAAGGCCAGGCACTCGCCCAATGGCTCAAGGCCAAGCTGTTGCCGCCCGCCGAACGCAGAACCGCGTTGGCGCAGCCGCCGGTGCTGCCGGTGGTACAGCGCGAAACCCAGCTGTTATTGCAACGGCCGCGCTTCAAGGCACTGCGCCAGTTGTTCAGCCGTGGCCGCTCGGTCACTGCGCGGATCAAGCGGCTCTATCCACGCATGACCGACGAACAAGCGCAGAGTTACGCCGTGCTGATGAGTACGCCTGACGGGCTGATTACCCTGGAGGCCTTCGAGGCCGAGAAGAGAAAACTCTTGCACGACCTGGATGAGTGGATGCTCACACCCACGGCCTCCAACAACCAGGCAGAGGCAACCGCAGAGCGCCTGTTCCGGGTTGATATAAGCGCCAAGCTGCGCGAATGCTGGGAACAACAGTCGCAGCATTACAGGTCCGACTATGGCGACCCGGTTGTGGGTCGCAAACTTGACTTCAGCGGGCAAGCCATACGCGGCTACTTCAAGCACTTCCCCAGGCTCAAGGCGGATTTCGGGCACGTCACCAGCCTCAATATGACCGACGCCGGCATGCTCGATACCGACGCGGTCTTTTTGCACAACTTCCCCAACCTGTTCAGCCTGGACCTCACCGGCAACCGCTTGACTCAGCTGCCGGCGGCACTCAGCGAGATGCCTAAGCTCGGCCTGCTGGGGCTGGCCGAAAACCCGATACGCTGGACCGAACAAAGCCTGGCGCAGGTCAAGCACTTCAATCATTTGCGCGTGCTGATCCTGTCCAGTAACCCACACCTGCTGGTACCACCGGACATCAGCCGCATGCCGGAGCTGCAAGTGCTGATGCTCAACAACACCGGCATTCGCGACTGGCCGGCGGGGCTGTTCGAGTTCCCGCGCGCTTACGCGTTCACCCTGGACATACGCAACACACAGGTGACTCAATTGCCGCCGGTGGAGCCCGGCTCCTGGGAAGCGCAGGTCGTGGTCCGAGCGCGGCTGGACCGGCGCAAGCTCGACTTTGACAGCGAAACCCTGATGGTGAACCTGCGCAAAGCCAGCGGCCTGGACCCCTACCGCACCTACCCGCCTCGGGGCGAAACAGACAGCCTGTTCTGGCTTGAGGGCCGAACGCCCGAGCAGCAGGAACTCTACCAGCAGAGGTGGGATGAGCTGGAAGCCGAACACGGCTCCCAAGGCTTTTTCGAAGTCATCCAAAGCCTCAAGCTGGAAGAGGTGGGCGCTCAGACCCCTGAGGATGCCAGCCTGTACCGACTCAACCGAACCGAGTTGAGCCTCAATGTGCTGCGCATGCTTGAGGCCATGCACGGCGACGACGGGCTGCGCGAACGCTTGTTCAGCATGGCCTCCACGCCGTTCAGTTGTGCCGATGCCGGGGCGCAGATATTCAACGCCATGGGTGTCGAAGTGCTGGTGTTCGAAGCGTACCGCGACGTTACCCCACAAAACCTGGGGCCGGCGCTGGCCCGCCTGGCGAAACAGAAGTCGCGCCTGCACCAGGTCAACCGCATCGCCCAGGATGATGTGCGTAACCGTCTGGCGCCTGTAAACAGCGGCGGCCAGGGCTTGCGCCTGTACACCGAAATAGTCGATGGGCGGCCAGGCACGGTCGATGAAGTCGAGGTGTACGCGGCTTATCAAACGGCCCTGAAGGCACGCCTCGACCTGCCGTGGCTGGCCGACCACATGGCCTACAGAATCACCGCCCGTGTCAGCGTCGAACAAATCAACCAAGCTTACGACAGCGTGCTGGCGCTGGAGCAAGGCGACGGTCTGGTTAACCAGATGCTGGAACAGGACTTCTGGCGCGACTACCTGATTGAAACCCACCCGATAGCGTACCGTGACAACCAATGTGTGCATTCGGACGCCACCAGCGGTGTCGACGACTTGCGCTACGCGCAAAAAGACTGGGCGCTGGAGCAGAAAAAACCGGCCGATCAGCGCGACCCAAAGGTCACCGAACAGCTGCACCAACAGTTGACCGGGCTCGCCGATAAACTCGGCGTGCCGCACAGCGTGGTGCTGACGGGCGAGGAAATGAGCGACGCGACTTACCTGCGCCTGTTCGGCGACAGCCTGGATGATGAAAACGAACTGAGCCGCCGCTTGACCCGCGCCACGCTGAACCTGCCAGGGCAGTAACCCTTGGGTTGTGGCGGCTAAACCTCTGAGTCCCAGATCACCGTGATACTGCCCGAATAGGTTCTGGACTCAGCGGCACCGAGCATCTGCTCCACATGGTCGCGGGTGATTTCAAAATGCAAGGTGCTGGGCTTGCGGTCCACGTAGCGAATGGGCTGGAACAGCTCGGTGCCAATGCCGTCCAGGCGCAGAGGCAAGCGGTTCACCGGCCTGCCGATTGCATCGGTCAAGCCCGACGGCAAGGTGACCGCCACCTCCACAGGCACCTCATTACCACTGGAGTCGCTGATGCCGCAGGTATTGCCCATGGGCAGCGAACAGGCCAGGGTCATCTTGAATTGCGAACTGGACCAGATATTGACGGTTTGGTCGCGAAACAATCGGCTGGGTTTACGCCCCCTGTTCAGCCAGGCCTGCCAACCCCCCTCGGGGACCAGCTCGACGCGATTGCCACCGGGGGGCACTTCGACCTTGAGTTCATGCCGAACATCCAGAATGAAGTTGAAGGTAAAGAGGTTGTCTCGGGGCAATACCACGTCGCCAAAATCAAAGTCGGCGCCAGGCCCCATGGTGTAAGTGGTTGATCCGGTGTATTGACCGCTCGCCATCTCCAAGGGGTTGGGTGTGCGAATTTCATAGGCATATTCCAGGTTGCTGTACCACAGCTGAGTCATGGTTGAACCGGGCACCCGATTACACACCCCGGCGCCCTCAGGCACCAGCCAGAAGAACAACGCAAAGTTAACACCTGCCGCGAGAAAGTTGGTCCCGGTACAGGGGCTTGGTGCGTTGCGCCACGCACTGCCCCACAGATACTCACCGGGGCGCGCCCACACATTGACACCCGGCCTGACGTCCCAGCGATGACCAATACCGGCGATGCGAAACTGCACAGTTTCAGTCCTTCCGGTTCCCTGATGGGTCACCGTAAGGTCACGCCACGACGACGGTACTTGCCACATGGCGCCTTGGCGCGGGTCGGCATGGTTGGCTTGAATCGGCCCTGTCGAGTAGGCCTGAAAGTCATTGGTACGGATGCTGAAAATACCCAGTTGTTTGCACGTTGACGGCATGTGCCCCGGGCAGACCCCGGTTTGCGGGGTCTTATTCTCAAACTTGTTCAGATGCGGGGCAGTCGGGTCAGGCTTGAATTCCGCATTAATAGTCTGCACCAATGCGTTGGCAGGCGCGCTGGCGCCTGCCAATAACAGGGCAGCCCCCCATGTACGCAGGCAATGCTTGAAACCTTGTGAATAACGCATTGTATTTATCGCTCTCTCTCATCGGGTGGCTCATGGCCTGAGGGCATCAACCCTAATGTGCACGCTGCCGAAGTACTGGCCCGGCAGGTAGCCGTCTTCGGGCTGCTCGGCAGCGGCCCACGCCTTTAGACACGCCCATCAAATATCTACCTGTCGTTTAACGCTGACGGATGACCTGGCGGGTTAAATCTCCGAATCCCAGACCACCGTCACGTTGCCTCGATAAGTCGCCTCGACATCCGGCGTGAGCATTTTTTCGACCTCGTCACGCGTCACCTCAAAATGCAAAGTGCCAGGGCTGCGGTTCACGTAGTAACCCGGTTCGAACAAGCTTGTTCCCGAGCCGTCCAGGCGCAATGGCCGACGCTTGACGGCCTGGCCACTGCCATCGGTCAGGCCTGCGGGCAGGCTGACGGCGACCTCCAGCGGCACGCGCTTGCCGGTGGCGCTTTCGACTAGGTCGCAGCCGGTGCCGTTGCTGTACTCACAGCTCATCTGCATGCCGAAGGGCGATGAGGTGGACATATTGAACGTTTGGTCACGGAACAACCGGGTGGGTTTGCGCCCCTGGTTCAGCCAGGCTTGCCAGCCGCCCTGGGGCACCAGTTCAATGGTGTTGCCACCGGGGGGGATTTCCACCTTGAGTTCATGTTGCACATCCAGGATGAACTCCAGCGTGATCAAGCCATCACTGGTGGGGACCAGCACATCGCCGAAGTCAAAGTCAGAGCCGGCCCCGCCTACGGTGTAGGTAATACTGCCCACGTATTGCCCGGACAACATGGTCAAGGGGTTGGGTGCGACCATCTCGTAGGCGTACTCCATGGTCCTGTACCAGAACGAAGGGATGTTTACCGACGGTTTGCGCGTACAGGCTCCCGCATCTTGCGGCACGACCCAGAAGAACGAGGCATAAGTGGTGCTGGCCGCTAAATGACCCGTGGTCACACACGGACTTGGTGCTCGCCTCCACGCGCTGCCCCAATCAAGGCCAGGTTGCGCCCATGCATTCACACCCGGTGGCCTTGGCAAGCCCCATACCCCACCGACGCCGGCGATACGCATTTGGACGACCTCCTCGGCCCCCGTTTGTGTATGGCGAACATCGACGTTCCTGAACGAGGAAGGCACCTGGAAATAAGCCCCGGCCCTCGGGTCTGCATGGTTCGCCTCGATTGGCCTGATGGAATCGGCTGAGAAGTTATTGAAGCGCAGGCTAAAAATACCCAGCGCCTTGCACTGTGTCGGTATGTGCGACACGCAAATGGAGCTTTGCGGGGTTTTATTGCTGAATTTGTTATCTCGAGGTTCTGCGGGGTTGGGTTTGAAGAGCGCGTTGATGCGCTGGGTATCGGCGCTCACGGGGGCCATGCAGGCGCCCCACACCACGCTGGTCAAGCCTGCGGCGAGTGCAGAGCGCTTCACTGTCTTGAGGTTCATCTTTATCACTCATCTGTCGGGGCAGAAGCCTCAAGGCCTCAAGGCATCAAAAATGATTTGCACGCTGCCGTAATAAGCACCGCCCACATAACCGTCTTCAGCCGGCGTGGCGGCGATCATCAGTTGCACACGTTTACCGGCCTTGGCCTCGGCTTCCGGCACCACCAGCGTGTCGGTGAGGTCCAGGCGCTGCCCGTTGAAGGTGACTTGCAACGCAATCAGGTCGCGGCCATTGGACAACACCGGCTCAAAACCCAAGCGCGCATTGATGCCGCCCAGCACGTTTTTCACGTCGAAGAGTTCGCGCAGCGGGCTTAGCCGCTCGGTCACCGGGTTGTAGCTCATGACCTGCTCACGCTCCAGAAACCCCGGGTTGACCGGCAGCACAAAAAATTCGCTGGTGGGCACCGTGACCGAGACAAAAAACTCCGCCTCTTCACGGATCGCGAACGCCCGCGCACTGCTCAACGCCAGCACGCAAAACACCAGCAGCCAAGACAACTGCCGCTGCGACGTGAGCCGGTTCATCCTTTCACCACATGGTTTTTCTGGGCCTCGCCTTCAACGATTTTGAAGGTGTATTCGCGGCCCGCTTGCTTGTCGAAAGAGAACGTACGCCCCGGCAAGATATGGTTCTTGGTGGTGGGGTAGCAGTCATCGGGTTTGCCGGCCACGCAGTTTTTGAACTCATCGACCTGGATCACGCTGTTGCCGTTGTTGCGCACGGCATAGTGGCCGCTGCCGTCTTCAATACGCGTGTTGTAACGCGTGTCTTTGGGCCGCACAAAAAATACCGTGCCATAACCGGCCAACACGCTGACGCCGGCCTGCAAGTTACTTTGGTAGGCTTCACGTTCTGCTTCGGAGACGGCGAAGGCGTCCTCTTTCTCCGGCACCACCGGGATGTAACGCACCCGAAAATAGCGCTCGCTGTTACGCTCGCCCAAAAACAACAGGCGCGTGCCCTGCATGCCGTTGGCTGGCACAATCAGCCGGGCCGGGCTGGCCATCAAGCCGTCACGGGCGCTGCCGTCGGCCTGGGTTTTAAGCGCTACTTCTTTGCCCACGCCCTGCTCGTCGTAGAGAATTTCCAGAATCTGCACCTTCACAAACGCGGTGCTGCTGCCGCCGTTGAAAATGCGCTTGAGGTAGGTACTTTTGTCGCCGTCGAGGTAGTCGTAAACCACCCCCACATTGATGCTCGGCCCGGCCAGGGCCGCTTGGCCCAACAGGCTAAAACCAAGGACTGCCAATACTCGTTTCATTGCGGTGAACCTCATCGAATAACGGGCGCAGGGGCTGGAGCCGCCTGCTCATTTCAGCACCCTCAACCCGCGCCTTGCGGCGCCACCGCCGTCTCGGCCAGGGTGTCTCGGGTACAGCGCAAATCACCGATCATCAGCACATCGTTCTCGCTGCGGGCCTTGCTCGGGTCGAGGCGGAACTGGCAGAGCAACTCGGTGCCGCGCCTTACCTCAAGGGTTGGCGAACCGGCGTTCATTTCCATCGAGAAAAAGCCATCGACCTCGCTCACCCCACGGCTGGCGTGGTTGATGATGTGGTGGCCCTTGAGCGGCTGGCCTTGCGGGTCGATCAAGCGGCCCAACACGGTGACGGTTTTCATCACGCTGATCTTGCGATACTCCACGCCGCCCTTGTTCAGGTGGTAGGTGGTGCGCGCCGGCTGGATGGTGGCGGCGGGTGGGTGGTTGCCTTCGAAGTCGAAGGCGACCGAGCTGCTTTTGTAGGCGGTAATCGGCACAAAGTTGCGGCCCGGCCGCAGCGCCATACTGGAGCCGGTCATGTCATCGGCGCGCAGGGCAATGCCGTCCACGTCGGTTTCCACATCAATGATCATCCCCGAGCCGCTGCCGTGGTATTGGCTGGTCAGCACCATTTTTTGCGCGCCCACGGCGAGGGTATTGTTGAGGTTGAGGCCGCCGGTTAAATCGCCGTTATACGAGGACCGTTGGGCAAAGGCATCGCCCGACAGGGTATCGGTGGCAAAGCTGGTCATGCTCGACAGGCCCACGCCGTAAACATCGGTCAGCGCGGTGACCGAGACGTTTTGCAGGGCGTGGTCCTTGAGCTCTTTGCGGTAGGTCAGCGAGGCGTTGTTGTCGCGCTGGCCTTCACGCGCGGTGCGCGAACCGAGGCTGCCCGACCAGCTTTCGCCAGGGCCGCCGAGGGCCAGGTTAAGGGTCAGGTCGACGCCACGGTTGCGCTTGTCGCCGGTGCTGCTGCTGGAAGGTCGGTCAAACACCGACAGGCGCCAGTTGGCATCGCTGCCGAACAGCATGTCGTGGCGGGTCCAGCCCAAGTCAAGCCCTACACCCTCGATATTGCCCTGGCTGTGGGACACGCGGGCGTTGATCGAATTGCGGTTGGCCAGCCGGTGGTTGATCGACAGCGACGAGCTGCTGGTCTGGCCGACAAAGGTGTTGCGCTGGCGCAGGCGCGTGCCATCGGGCAGGGTTTCGTAAGTGTTACGGGTGTCGAGCCAACTGCGGTTGTGGCTGACAATCACACTGCCCATGCCGTAGCTGTACAACCCTTGCACGTCCATGCCGGTGCCGTAGTCGCGGGTTTGGTACACATTGGCATACACACTGGCGCTCTGGGCCAGGGTCCAGTCGATGGAGCTGCCCAACTGCAGGCGGTCCTGCACCTGGCGGCTCGACACACCGAGGATTACGCGCGGGTGCAGCAAATAGTTGAGCGAGGCGCCGGCGGTCATGTCGCCCTTGTCGCGCTGCTCCCAGTTATTAAGCAAGGTGCTTTCACGCCCGGCAAACAGGTTGTAGCGCCAGCGCTCGTCGTGGTTGCGCCAGTTGTTGGGCTTGTACACCAGCTCCTGGCGGGTGGAGGTGACCTGGCCGTCTTCGATCAGGCGCACCTCCACTTCATAGATGCCGCCGGGCAGCGGCCGCGTGTCCAGCGTCTGCAAACCGGCCGGTACTGGTTGGGTGTTGATCAGCAGGCCATTGCGGTAGATCTCTGCCGAGCCCAGGCGGTTGGAGGTGACGTAGATCGGGTAGATGCTCGGCTTGGGGTTGTTCATCACCAGGCTGTCGGAGCTGCCGACCATCACCCCGACCGCCACGTCGGGCGCCGCACCGAACGAGCGCGGCTGGCGGTTCAGGCCTTCAGAGTTGGGGGTGAAATACCCCAGGCGCAAAAACTGGCCTTCAAACTCGCGCTGGGCGTAAGCCGAATACAGTGCGTGGTAAAGCTGGGTGTCTGGCCCGCCGAGGCGTGCCAGTTGAAAATTCAGGGTGTGGCTCCAGTTGCCCAGGCTGCTGCTGGCTTCAACGCCGAAACGCCCGCCCAAATCCTGGTTCTGCCCGCCATTGAGGTTCAGTTGGTTATTGATGATCAGCCCGGTGCTGCCGCCGTCGGGTTGGGTGTAAAACTGTTGGGGCGTGGTATCGCGCTCGGCGTTCTCGGTGAGAATCGAGACCAGCGAGTTTTCCAGGTTGTAATGCACCGCCAACAACTGCTCGGGACAGCGCACAGTGCAGCTCCCCAAGGGAATACCGGCCTTCAGGTAGTTCTCCCAGGTATCACGCTCGGCACCGGTGACCGGGCTGTCGCTGTAGTCGGTGAACGCCAGTAAGGTGAGCCGGTCATCACGGGTCAATACAATCATCGCTTCGCCCACGAATTGTTGATCGCGCTCAACCCGTACCGCCAACGGCACATCGAAAAAGTGCTCTTCGAAGTCGCTCGGCAAGCCTTTCGCCTGGGCCAGCAAACTGCGCGGCGTGTAGGTATTCTCAGGCGCGGCCATAACGACCGAACAGGCGGCCAGGGCTAGCGCCGCCACGAGGGGTCTTAAAGGGAACATGAACTTAATACTCGGTTGGCGAACGACAGGCAGGCTGAAACCCGGCCGCACACTGCGGCCGGAATTTTCAGTAAGGCAACGCCTTACTTATCAACCCGTGATCAAGGCGTAATCGTGCGTGGCACGTTATCGAAGATCACCGTAGCCACAGCGGTGTAGACGCCGCTTTGCGTGTCCGTCGGTTTTTCAGGCGTGATGGTCAGGATTTTTTGCAAGCCAGGGTTGGACTCGGCATCGGCCGCCACTTCTTTGGGCGTGCCATCCAGGACTACGCCGCCCAGACTGATGGCCAACTTGATCTCATCAGCACCGTTGGTCAGCGCAGCCGGGCCGTCTTGCAGGTAAGCATCAATGGAGCCGTCAGTGTTTTTCATGGTGTAAGGCGTGCTGATGCTGCTCAAGGTGCTGGTGACCGGGTTATAGACCATGGTCTCGTTTTTACCGAACTCCGGGTCCAGCGGTTGAGCGTGGAACTGCTTGGTCGGAATATCCGCGCGGATATTGATGATGGAGCTGGCATCGTTAGCGGCCATCACGGCCGAAGAGCCCAATACAGCAACCGCCAGAGGGAGCGAAACTGCGAACTTCTTGAACATGGTCATTACCTGTTTCTGTTATCAAAAAATCGGCCCCTGAGTGCGTTGAAAGCGTGGTGCACATCAGGAGCCCGTTCGACGCCAGGCAAGTTTCCGGTTCAGCCACTTAGAAGTAAGCCGTCTAATTCTCTTAATAGCGTAGCCTTGTCACACTAAGACACATAGGAAGAGTATGGCAATTTGCCAAAACTTTAAAAGTAGCTGTAAGAGATGGACTACTTACACGCCAATCAACAGGTTTTAATCAAGGGCATGTTCCGTAAGAATAGACTTACAGCCTCTAAAAGAACCAGCCTTTAGTTGGCGTGTTTGGCGCTTGCCATGCCAAGCGACGGTTTGCGATTGTCAGGTCATGGCACCCCCATCACCAGTACACCGCTGCCGCTGATGGCCCCGGTGGTCGGCAGCGACCCCGCGCGCCGCACCAGCGAAAATGTTACATCGTCGCCGCCCGCGCTATTGGTGATGCGGGTCAGGAATGAACTGCCGACTTGCACCGCCGCCCCGCCGCGCACCATGGCGGTGCCCACGTCCGGGTTGGTCATTACCAACAAGCGCGAGTCGAACGAGGATGGGCTGCCTTTGTAGGTGATGGTGATCGGCGTATTAATCCCGCCGTCCGGGCAGGCGTAGGTGAGCCTGCGGTCGCTGCGGATGGTGGTGGTCAGCGGGTCGGTGCCGATTGCCCGTTGGTGCACGGTGCCGAAGTTGATCTCGATGGGGTTGTTATTGTTGATCGTGCAGGTTGAGGGGGAAACAGTGAAGTTGTTGGCGGCCGTGTACGTAACGGTGAGGTTCGCCGAGGCGCCGCTGTAGTTGTTTGTGGCGGTGAGACGGAGAACCCCGAGGTTGTCGCCTATTCGAACATCGATTGGATTAGACGGGGAGTTACGCACCAGAATATAGGGGGTGATATTGATCGGGTAAGCGACCCCGTTGTTGGGCATCGTGGCCGCCCGTATACCTGCCGGTACCGGGGTGTTATGGAACGCCCCGTTGATTCGCAAACCCGTCTGTTCGCTGCCGAACTTGGGGCCGGGAGTCCAAGCGGTACCGGCTGAGCTTCCAGTTGCCCAATAGTCCTCCCCCCAAGCGGGACCCTGTCCAGCGCTATATCGACATTCCAGCCTTGCCCCTTCCAGCGTGATCCTGGTGCGGTCTGCGCTCAGGGTGACCGTAACGGGGACAGACCAGTTGGGATTGCCCGTTTGCCAAGGCCCTCCATTGACCCGACAATCGACAGCCTGCGCGGTCGTAGTCACACCCGTCAGAACGAGAAGCACGATGGCTCCATAGAGTCGTTTCATATTGATCTCTCGTTGCTTCTATGCCCGGGCACCGCCCAGCAGAGAATTGAGGTTTGCTTGAGGCCGTTTTCAGCCTGTGAATGCCTACGGGTAGTCCAGCGTAAATGTAGAGGTCACCGTGTACGCCCCATGCCCGATGGTTTGATCGCTGATGGCCTGCGGCTCACCCTGCACATAGGCTTTGAGTTCGATAACGTTGTTGCCATCGGTCAACACCTGATCGTCGCCGACGGTATTTAACGGCAATGGCTTGTTACCCAGCGTCTCTATGCCGACCCCAATACCTGTGGCGCCACTGCCACCATCCAGCGCGAGCAAGCCAGGCAGCGCTGTGTTTTCGACACCGCCGAAGGTGATGTTGACCGTGTTGCCAATCGTGGTGTCGCAGTCTTCCAGGTGCAGCTTGAAACCCTTACCCACGGAGCGCGTGTTGATGTAAAGGTGCTTGCTGGTAAGGTCCCAAAGCTCCAACGTGATGGCCTCGTCACCGGGGCGAATGGTGCACGCTTCTTCGACCAGGTTGCCCTTCAAACGCAGGTTGTCCGCCGCCTGCGCGGCGGGCGCCAGGCCTGCGGTAAGCAGTAATGCCAGCCCGGCACCTGACCAACCCTTATGAACAACAATTGCATGTCGCATAGACTCGACTCCTACTCGTATTCGGCCAACAGCGTGGCCACCGCCGTAAAGCTTGCGGGGGCCAGAATTGCGCCGGGCTGTTTAACCGGCACGGCTTCCAATGTCGGTGGTGACGACAGGGTGATGTCCAGCGGCGTATTGAGTAAAAACGGCACGTTGTTCTGAAACAGCCGAATGCCCAGTGCCGGCACGCTGGTCTGCACCGCAGCGCCGTCAAACGTCGTGGCGGTGCCGTTAACGCTCAACTTCAGCTCCCACGGGAGTGTGTCGGGGCCACACGTGATGATGTAGCCGACGCCCTGACGGTACTTTTCACCGTCAACGCGCTTGACCCCCACGTCGCCAAAATCGACTTCAATGGTGTTCCCTGCATCAATCGTGCAGGGCGGCGGCTCGTTGAGCGTGCCGCTGAAGGTGAGGTTGGCCCAGGCACCACTGCAAAGGCTGAGGGAACACACGGCGAGCAACGCTCGCGGCTGCCAACTTGTCATTGAGCGTTTCCCTTGATGGGTAATCGACTTCATTGGTAATCGACCACAAGGGTCGCGGCGGCATCAAACGCGCCTGCGGTCAGCGTGCTGCCCACGCGTTTGACGGGCACTGCCTGCACCACCGGAAAGTTCGGATGGGTAAAGTTCACGGCGGTATTCAACGGCCAGTCAGCACCATTGACGAACAGCTTGACCCCAAGGTCTGCCTTGCGGGTCAACAGCACGCGGCTGTCAAACGCAGCCCCGCTGCCCCTGAGTTCGAGTTTCAGCGCGTTGTTGAAGGGCGCATCACAGGTGACGGTATAAGGCACGTCGCGGCGGTAATTAACCCCGTCAACGCGGGTGGTCAGCAGGTCATTGCCAAACGGCACATCCAGCGTGCTGCCGCTGTTAATCACACACGGCGGCGGCGCGATGATGACCGCGCGAATGGTCAGGCTGGTCTGGGCCTGCACACCTTGGCTCACCGCCCACAGCAGCGTGCAACTGATAAGCATGGCCCGCGAGCCGGTTGACGTAGCCATCGTTGTGCCCTCACTCATAATTGAGCCTGAAATCGACCACGGCCCTAAATGCCCCGCTGGTCAACGGTGCCGAGGTGCGCGTGGGCTGAACCTTCCACACTTGGGTGTTGCCACCAATCGGCAAAAACAACGGCTCGCCCCTGAAACCCAGCTGTACATCGCGGCCCAAGGCATCGGTCAAACGCAGGCCCATTCCGGTGATGCCTTGCACCTTGACCAGGCGTGGGTCATCGGCATCGGCGGGCGCGATAAACGCTACCGACAGCACCGGTTGAAAGGCACTCCATGTCAGGTTGCCGGTGCGTTCACTGCGAATGCTGCCGGCGGTGCGGTGGCAATCCTCAAAGCGCAGTTGAAACGCCACGGCGGTTGCCTGATCGCCGGGCCGTTGCAACTGGCTGGCCGACACCACGCCCAGGTCAACTGTTTGGTTCAGTGATGTCATGTCTAGGCTGCAAGGGGTTTCATGCATGGAGCCGGTAATGTTCAACACCCCGTTCATGCCTTCAACATCCTGCGCGTGTGCCCGGCCCGCCAAGGCCAACAGCACGCCGCCCAGAGCCTTCACGTTGTGCAACTTCATGGTGTTCTCCCGCAGCCGGCGCTACTCATTGGCCGGTGACACGTGCACGTTCACTTTGCAGGTTGCGCCACTGCAGGTGAACGCCAGCACCGGGCGGCCGCCGTAATCATTCACGTAGGCCAAATAGGGCGTGGTGCCGAGCGCTTCGGCAGTGGGGCTCAACAGCAGCGAGCCTTTGGGCGGGACCATCAGCGGTTCAAAACCCGGCACGGTTTTGCCGTCTTTGCTGCTGCGCGCATCCACCAGGGTCACGTAGTAAGGCGTAGGGTTATGCACCCGGTAGTGGTCGCCTTCACGGGCAAGGGTGAGTTTTTCTTGCCAGGGGTTGGACAGGTCTTGCTGGCTGGGCGTAATGGCTTGCGGTCGGTAGAACAATTTAATCCGCGTTTGCAGCGCAATTTGCAGGGTGTTGGCCTTGTCGCTGCGCGGCGGAATTTCGCGCAGGTTGAAGTAGTAAACCGTTTCACGGTCTTGCGGCAGCGACTTGGCCGCCGGCAACGCCTGCACTTTCACCTGGCTTTGTTTGCCGGGCTCCAGGCGTTGCACCGGCGGTAAAACGATCAGCGGCGTGGTGATTTTTTCGCCGGCTTCATTCTCAATCCAGCCCTGCGCCAGGTACGGCAACTGGGTATTGTTATTGGTGATGTTGACGCTGGTGGCCTCTTTGCCGCCATCAAAAATCACTCGTGTACGGTCCAGGCCAATCGCGGCGTTGGCGCTTGGGCTCAAGCCTAAAGCCAGCAGCACGAAGCCCTGAAGGGTGCGGCGTGTGTTCAGCATCATAAGGCTGTGTTCTCCGTTCCGATTGGCTTACCGGTCAACGTTGCCGTCGCCGGTAAGGGTTGATCAGGGGCTAGCGTCTGGCAGCGCAGTTGCAGGGCATCGGTTAAACCATCAGCCGGCAAAATGGCGGGCAGGGTGAACAGGCATTGCTCGGCCCCGCCCCAACTGACGCTCATTTGCCCGCCTGCCTGAATGCCGCTGAGGTAGACATTGCCGCCGTCATTGACGATGCCGGTGTCTTGCTGTTTCAGGTTCTTGACCGTCGCGCCGAAGGGCGGCGAGCTGCCATCGGGCAGGCGCAGAACCGCCATGGCCTTCTCGCCGGCAATCACTTCCAGCGATCGATAACCAATGGCGCCTTCGGTGAGGGTCAGTTGCGTGACGGATTGCGTGGCTTCGACATTGCTCGGCAAGTTCTCCAGGTCGACACTCGCCGCCGTTCGCTGGTAGCTGCTGATGTCGGCGATAACCGCCTTGCCGAAGGCATTGCTGCGCGTCGATGTGCCGTAACCGCGCACCGGCACATCGGGCACGCCCGTGGTGTCGACCATCAGGCGCGTGCCGCCGATGCCATTGGTACGGTGCAGCGCTGCGCCGTACGGCGTGAGCGTGCCACCGCCGCGAACAGATGCACCGAGGCTGGTGCTACTGCTTTGTTGGGTACTGGCGCTGAGGTTTATATCTGCCTGGTCGCCGATATGGCTCAGGTAACCACTGGCGGCGTTATTGCCGGCACTCAGCTGGTAGCTGTTGCGCTCATCAATGCGGTCACTGTAGCGCGTTGAAAAGCCGTTTTTGCCAGCGGCTCTGCTCGCATCCACCGACAGTGTGCCGGTGCGCCCCATCGGCAGGCTGACCGTCAGCGCCATGCCGTTGTCCTTGTAGTTGTATTCCTGAGCGCGGTACAGGTTCAGCGACAGGCTCATGTTTTTCACGGTGCCGACTTTGAAGTAGCGCGACAGCGCCACGTTCAAGCGCTGCGTGTCTGGCCGGTCCCAATACGTTTGCTTGTTGTAACTGGCGTAGACGGTCGCGCCCAGGTCACGAAACTGCTTGTTAAGCGTCACCGTATACAGCGCCTTGCTGCCGCCGATAGGCCGCCAATCTTCGCTGTATTCACCGTTTTCGTCGAAGCGGCCACGCCCGCCGAGTTCGCCGTTCAGCCCGTAATGACGAGCATCCAGGTATTCACCCATACTCAAATAGTTCTTATCGGAAAACCGGTAACCGGCGAAGGTCACTTGGCTGTCGTACTGTTCAAAGTTTTTTGAATATTGAACGCGGTACGATTTACCCGAGAGCGCTTCATTCCACACAGTGGCGTGAGACTGGGTCACATCCACCGACACGGCGCCGAACGCGAGCAAGTCACGGCCCGCGCCAACGGAGAGCGCGCGGTAGTTGTTATCGGTGATACCGCCGCCAAACAGCGACCAACCATTGCTGACGCCCCAAGAGAATTCCCCTGTACCAAAAAAGTCGCCGTCGCTGCCGTACTGAAGGTTCGACGGGCGCCCGGTCGCCAGCTTGTAACGCACCTGCCCTGGGCGCGTCAGGTAGGGCACGCCGGCCGTGTCCATCTTGAAGGTGTGCACCGAACCGTCCTGTTCTTCCACCCGCACATCCAGGGTGCCGGTGACTGCGTCATTCAGGTCCTGAATCCGAAACGGCCCGGCTGCGACCAGCGTTTCATAGAGCACGCGGCCTTGCTGGCTGATGACCACCTTGGCATTGGTTTTGGCCACGCCCACCACTTCCGGGGCGTAACCGCGCAAGTTCGGCGGTAGCTGGCTTTGATCCGAGTTGAGCGCGGCGCCGGTAAAACGGAAGCTGTCAAACAGGTCCGAATACAGGTAGTCCTCGCCCACCACCAAACGCGCCTTCAGCGCAGGAATGGCGCGATAGGCGTAGTAGCGGCTCCACTCCAGCTTTTGCTGCCTGGCGCCGCCGCCGTTGCGGCCTTTTTCGGCACGCCCTTGCCAATCGCCGCGCAGGCGCCATGCCCCGGCGTTGGCGCCGAGTGTGCCGTTACCACTGAGGTTATTACGCGTGCCGTCGTTTTTTCGGTAGCTGGACAGCGCCGTCAGGTTGTAGTCAATCAGCAGCCCCGGCACGCCTTCATCCCAACGCGACGGCGGGTCCCAGTTGATGGCGCTGTACTCAAGGTAGGCTTGCGGGAGGCTGATGTTCAGCGTGGCGGTGGCTAAATCGCCGCTGACCTCCATGCCTGGCAAGCTTTGAAGGTCAAGGCATTGCCCGCCTTTCCACCACGTGAGCGTGGCCGCACCGGACTCTTTGAGGCCCAACTGTTCCACGAGGCCCTGCGATAAACACGCTTGACTGCCTTTGGGGTCATTATCGGGCGGGTAAAACCCCACTGATTGCTCAGAGGTAGGCTGGCTATTGATCTGCACCATCATCGAATAGGTGCCCGGCAGAATAAACCCGCTGCGCGCGAACTGAGACAAGTCAATGTTGCTGCGATCATTCAAGTCAAGAACGTCGGTATTAAACTCAATATCGCCGGCACCCATTGCAGTGCCTGCCAGTGACATCAACCCACCAAAGAGGCCGGGGCGGAAGCTGTTTTTGATCTTCGACGTATTCAACATGAACGCAACCCATCACTGTTCAAAAGTATTCCAACTTGAACCGCACTGCGGCACTGTGAGCGCCAGCCACCATCGGCAGGCCGTTACCGACCAGGCGAAGCGTGTAGTGAAGTGTGATGTCGCCCTCGGCCAACGGGCGCAGCGCCATCGGCTCACCCGGAACGCTCTCTTCACCCGCCGAGTCGACGATGTGCAGGGCAACCCCCTGTGAGCCACCGAACACCGCAAAGGAACGCCCGCCTCTATCGCTGGGGCCGTCAAACGTGACGCGCAGGTGCTGCCAGTCCGGCAGGTTTACATCGGGGCGCGACGGGTCGGGCCGCGTCAAAGAGCAATTGACCAGACGCAACTGGAAGGGCTGAATGATTCCCCGCGCATGGCGCAACAGCCGGCCGATCGGTTCGGCAGCCATCTCAATGGTTTGATTCACAGTGGCCGCTTCCAGGCCGCAAGCGGAGTCAATAACCTCCCCTCCCAGCGTGACGACGCCATTGCCTTGGGCAGACGCTTGCGCGAGCACCCAAGGGCTGATGAACAGCGTCAACGAAGAGGCGACAGCGAGACTTATGAATGTTTTCACCTTTATCTCCCGTCAGCTTCCTCCCGCCCCCGTTAAGGGGCGCGAGCAAAACTTACTGATAAGCCAAGGTGAAATTGGTTACCGCGCTGAAACCACCAGGAACGATGGCACCCGCGAGGGCGCCTTGAACATAAGCACCGAACTCCAGCGTGTTCTCACCGGCAGCAATCACCTGCGGGGCCGTTGCGACGCCCAATACAACGGGCCTGCCGCCATGCGTCATCATGATGCCCACGTTGCCGGCGCCACCGACGATGCCGATCGCACCCGGCACAGCGCCTGATGGCGCACCGGTAAAGGTAGTGGTCACGGTGTTATCGGTGAGGTCGGCCAAACTGCAGCCTTCAAGTTCGATCAGCACACGCCGGGCTTCAGACTTGCCGCCCCTGTCCAACTGATGTTTTGCAATCGCCCCCAGGTTAACGGTCTGGTCTACCGAGTCAGGTTTGATAGAGCAAGCACCCGAGTGCACCGAACCCACAAACGTAACCGTCCCGTCCGCCGCCTTGGCAACGGAGATCGAACCCACTAATAGCCCGAGAGACAACAGCGCAACGTTTATTTTAGTTTTCATCAGCTAAGTACTCACACATTGATAAGTGTCATAAACCCCCTGCCGCAGGAGTGCGCAGGACTGTCCAGCAAGCGCTGAGCGGGCGGTAGCTTCGAACCACGAGGGTGTCGCTGAAAACTGCTTTTTCCAATTTGTTGTATTGCTTATCGGAGCCCGTTCAACGCCAGGCAAGTGTCGCGTTCATTTTTAAATAAGTAAGCCGTCCGGTTCGCTTAATTGCGTAGCCCTGCAGCACCAAGACATATAGGAAAAGTATGGCACTTTGCCAAAACTTTAAAAGCGTCTGTAAGAGATGGACTACTTGCAACTTGATGAGGCTGTTTTAACACTCAATACATCTGTAAGACATGGATGACAGGCACTTATAAATAACAGTGTTTATAGGGTTAGATCAACTCACCCCTTAAACAGAGTGTCAGCACTGCAGGACCGCCCGTCAGAAGCCCTTGCACGGCGCACAAGATATATCTTACGTTATATCTAGACACACACAGAGGCTCCCACCATGCGAGACCATCCTCACCAGCGCGACGGTTTTGACCCGCGCGCCGGCCGCGGTCGCGGCCCCCGGGTATTTGCACCCGGCGATTTAAAGCTGCTGCTGCCGGCCTTGATCGCCGAACAGCCGTGCCACGGCTACGACCTGATCCGCCGGATCGAAAGCCTGTTCGACGGCGCCTACAGCCCCAGCCCCGGCGTGATCTACCCCACGCTGACGTTTCTGGAAGAAAGCGATTTGATTCAGGGCGACGCCGACGCCGGAAAAAAACGCTACACCATTACCGACGCCGGTCGTCTGTTCTTAAGCGAACAAGCGGTTGCCCTGGACGGCGTGCGCATGCGCATTGATGTCAGCAAGCGTTCGCTGCGTGGCCAGGACCGCCCGCCAGAAATCCACGAGGCGGTGCATAACCTGCGCCATGCCTTGCATTCACACCACGGGCGCTGGAGCCCGGAAGAAATCGATCGTGTCGCGGCGCTGCTCAACGGCACCGCTCAAGCCATTGCCGACGGGAAACACCCATGAATACGCACGCTATCCACCGCGTTACCCACGAAATCAAACGTCGCCGCCTGCAAGTGCTGCGGGTGGTCGACCTCACCCCGCGCATGCGCCGCATCACCTTGGGCGGGCCTGAGCTGGCGGGGTTTGTCAGCCTGGGCAGCGACGACCACATCAAGCTGATGTTCGCGCAGAACGCTGCCGAACAGGCTGCCCTGGAAAGCCCGACCTTCAGCATCAAGGGCGACGGCCCGCAACCGGCGATGCGCGACTACACGCCACGGCGTTTCGACCTGAGCATCGGTGAGTTGGACATCGACTTTGTGTTGCATGGCGATGGCCCTGCCTCCACGTGGGCCGAGCAGGCGCAGGTCGGGCAGTACCTGTACATCGGCGGGCCGCGTGGCTCGATGATCGTGCCGGACATGTTCGACAGCTACTGGCTGATCGGTGATGAAACCGCCCTGCCCGCCATTGCGCGACGCCTGGAGGAATTACCGGCGGGCCGCAAGGTGCTGGCGGTGATTGAAATTGCGAATGCGGCGGAGCAACAGGTGCTGCAGAGTGCTGCGGATGTGCAGGCGATTTGGGTGATACGCGGCCAGGATGACCTGCTCGATACGGTGCGCCAACTGACGCCGCCCAGTGGTTCGCTGTACACCTTTGTGGCCACCGAAACCAAGCTGTCGCGCCAGGTGCGGCGGGTGTTGCTGGACACCCATCAGGTTAACGAAGAGTTCCTCAAGGCCGTGGGTTACTGGCGTGCGCAAGGCAGCGAAGAGGCGTAAGCCGACCCAATCCCCCAAGCAGAATGCATTCAACTGTGGGAGGGGCTTGCTCCCACACCCCCAAGCAGAATGCATTCAAACTGTGGGAGGGGGCTTGCTCCCGATAGCGGTGGGTCAGTCAACTCATGTATCAACTGTATAACTGCTATCGGGAGCAAGCCCGCTCCCACACTCCCAAGCAGAATGCATTCAACTGTGGGAGGGGCTTGCTCCCAAACCCCCAAGCAGAATGCATTCAAACTGTGGGAGGGGGCTCGCTCCCGATAGCGGTGGGTCAGTCAACTCATGTATCAACTGTATAACTGCTATCGGGAGCAAGCCCCCTCCCACAACAAGCAAAAGCAGATCTGCTGTGTCTGCAAAAGCTGTTTTTGATCGCTATCAAAAGTGACTCGCTGTAGAAGCGAAACCGATATAAGCCATGGCCCAAACAACGGGTATACAGCCAATCCCGAAGCCACCAACACCCCCTGCAAACAACTCACCTGCACGTGCTGTAACCGGCTATTTTTCAGTCCCGAAAAACCTGCTTGAACCCCAACTTTTAACGGTACATACAACCGAATTTCGCGCTTTTAATCGCACGGGTCATGCACATAATCAAAGGCTCGAATTTCACTTGTAAGGACCACCGAGCATGTCCACGCGTGCATTACCCTCGACAGTTCCCGTCGCCGAAAATGTCGGCATTCACTACCCCTTCATCAAGCAAAAAATACCCACCTGGTTAAGCGAAACCGCACTGCCACGCATCACTGCACTGACCTCGCGCCAGCACGCACAGCCCATCGCCGACGCGGCTGCGCATAGCCCGATGCAGCGCTCAGCCCTGGCGCAATCGATCGGTGCGCACTGGGCCGCGCAAAACACGATTGATCAAAAACTCGCGCACTTGAACGACATCGGCGCGTTTGCCGAGCCGTTGCTGAAAAACGCACTGATGGAATATGGCGACATTGATGTAAGGCAGACCTTTATTCGCCTCTACACCTCCACCGGCACGATAATGCCGGGGCTCAAAAGCCGCACCCTCTCGCTGCTCAACGCCGCCCTGCACAACTTCGCGGCTTCAGAAACATTCAAAGATTTCGCTTTTTTGTCGGCTGCCGATGCGCGTGGGCAACAAGCGTTGTTGACGTTCACCCATAAGACAACCGGCCAGGCACTCACCGCCACTGGCTTCAAGAGCCTATGCCGAGCACTGGACATCGGCGCCCGCTACCAACAGCAGGTCCGCACCGCACTGGGTTTCGGCAAGGCTGCGGTGTCCGATGCGCTGCGTCTTCAACTGATTACCCAGCATAAAGCCGCCCTCAACAGCGCGGCTCACATGGCGTTGGCGAATAAACACATTGCGCCGGACGCCTACGCACTGGTGCAGGCGCTGTTGCGCGGCGAGTCACGGTTGCAATTGGACGGCCGCGACATGCAGTTTCACACACTCGACCTGCTGGAGACCCGGCTCACCGGGGTGCTGGTGATCGGCCCTCGCGATTTGACGCCGTTCGGCATCGAACGAGTACTCGTGTACATCCCCGAAGACCGGCAACATCCGCTCAAGGAGTACCTCACCTTTTCGGCCTTCGGCAACGAGTTCGCGCAACGCCTGCGCGGCCAACCGGCGTTGGCCGACACGTTCCCCGCCAGCTATCCACAGTTCATCAGCCAGTTCATCGCGCATGAACAGCGCGGTAGCTTTTTCGCCGTGCTCAAGCAACGCTTGTATGAATGGCAGCGCGATCCCAAACCCGCCGTTGAAGGCCCGGTGTGGACCGAAGAAGCGATTGGCCGCCCCAACCTGCAATGGCAACTGCAGGCGGTGCAAGACGATACGCAGAATCGCTCGGGCAGCGAGATGTGTGACGACATCTGGCAATACGTGTACAGGGTCAACTTGAACAAGGTCATCAATGATGCCAATGAAGTCGCTGTGTCGACCGCGTATGCCGACCGCATGGCGCGCACTGCCTGGTGGGACAACCTGGAAAAAATCGCCTCGGATATTTTCAACCTGGCGTTGTTGGTAATCACCCCGTTCGTACCCTTTTTGGGCGAACTGATGCTGGCCTACACCGCCTATCAACTGGCCAACGACGTATTCGAGGGCATCCTCGATTGGGCGCAAGGCCAACGCATCGAGGCCACGGAACACCTGCTGTCGGCTGTGCAAAACGTTGTGCAGGGTTTGATATTCGAGCGCGGCGGGAAAATTCTGGAAGTCGCACGGGTGAAACTTTCACCCTTTGTAGAGGGGTTGAAACCGGTGCTGCTGGCCAATGACGAAACCCGCCTGTGGAACCCGGACCCCACGCCTTATCAACACAAGAACGTGCGGCTGCCGGCTGACATCATCCCTGACGAAGCGGGCCGGCACGCTTATAACGGCAACCAGATCGTGCGGGTCGATGACCAGCATTACCTGGTAAGGCAAGACCCGATTACCGATGACCATCACCTCATCCACCCCGTGCGCCCAGACGCCTACCGCCCGCTGGCCAGGCTCAACGGCAGCGGCGCCTGTGTACTCGAAAGCGAAGCGCCACGCGGCTGGAGCGATGCCCAACTGCTGCGTCGCCTGGGGCCACAGACGCAGGGTTTGAGTGACAGCGAGCTGGAACAGATCCGCGTCATCAGCGGGGTCGGTCACGACGCCGTGCGCCATATGTACGTCAACAACCAACCCGCCCCGCCGCTCTTGACCGATACCTTGAAACGTTTCGTCAGCGCCAAAAACCTCAAGGCCAGTATCGCCAGTATCCTCGGCGGCCGGGAGCTGGACCCATCGGCCTATTGGTTCGAACAAATGGTCAGCGAACTCAAGGGCTGGCCGAAGAACAAGGCCCTGCATGTTTATGCGCGCTCCGACTACACCGGTGCGGTGCATCAATACGGCAACCCTGCAGCCGAGGGAAGCGACGTGCTGACGATGAACACCGCCGAGGTGATGGCCGGCAAACTCCCGGAGAAAGTCGTGGCTTTTCTCGATCAAGCGCAAATAGACACCTTGCTGGGCGATGCCCTGCCCGCAGACCAACAGCCGCAAGCACTGCGCGAACTGTTGGCCAGCTATGTTGAACGCCAGACTGAATCGTTCATCCAGAATATTTCCTGGCCACAGGAGGTCTCCACCGATCCCGATGTGCAGTTGCTGCGTACGCAGTACCCCGAACTGCCGCTGAGTATTGCCCGGCAACTGCTGCGCCATACCCGCAAGCGTCACCTTAAAGTCATGCAGGAGGAACAACGCCTGCCGCTGGACACCAAGAACCAACTGCACGAGCTGGATTTTGAGGTCACCTCCACGCGCCTGTTCGAGCAGATGGAATACAGCCAACCGTTATCGTCAAAAGCCGAAAGCCTGATACTCAATACCCTGCTGCTTCACAGCGACGCCATGGCAGGCCTGCGCATAGAAGTGCGTGAAGGGAGTATTTCCGAGGCCATTCGCTGCGCGACCGGAGCGTCCGACGCACCGGTGGTGCGAGTGCTGGTACGTGATCAAAAAGGACGCTACCGGGTCTTCGATCTCAGCGGCAAAAAACTCCACGGGCCATCGGATTTTTACAGCGCAACTCAGCGATGTCTGATCTCGCCCACGCAGTTTACCGAGGGTGAAAGCCTCAGACGCTGGGTGGTCGAAAAAACCATCGAGCCCGCAACACGCCGCCAGGTGCTCGCCGACGCGCCGTTTGCCAAAGAGGCCAACCGTGAAACCCTCACCCTGCTCAAGGGTGGTAACACCAGCCGATTAAGTGCTGCCCCGACGCCTGAAACGGCCATAGAGAGTGTGCAGCGACGGATCAAAACCGTGTTGCCCAATATGTCCGGTGAGGGCGTCAGACGCTTTGCCCAAGCATCGAGTACGCCTGAGGGAAGCCAGGTACTGAAGGCCATTGAAGCAGAGGGCAAAGCCGTTCACGAAGCGCTGCTGGGTTACATGAGGCGGAGCACCCGGTGGCCTAAAGGGAGTCGCGGCGCGATAGTCGCCCGGCAAGCCAGAAAAAGTTATGCCGACAAACTGCAGGAAGCCTGGCGCCAAGGTTATACACGCGAGCATGACCCGTTCAGCCCTCTTCACGGGGAGGAGGTGGTACTCGACCTGTCCGAGCTGCCAAAACCGGACTCGCTTCCCACACTGCCGGACCTGAAGCACGTTACCCGTTTGTACATGGGCGATTGTGAGTTCTCTTCGGACCGGGCCAGCTTCCTGGGGCACTTTCCCAACCTGAATACGCTGAGTTTGGAAGGTAACCTGCTGGAAACGCTGCCGGCACCTATCGCACACATGCGTTCACTTGAGGAGCTGAACCTGCGTAATAACCGCATCATGCTTGACCCGCAAGCGATCCGTCAGTTGCGCACGCTGTCGCGCCTGCGCCGACTCAATCTCGCCGACAACCCGCTGGGCGCAGCGCCGGATATAAGCCTGATGCCCGAGCTGAACATACTCCAGCTGGGCAACACCAGGATCACGGAGTGGCCCGCCGGCCTGTTCGATCAACCACGCAATGAATCCTTCATTATGGAGCTGCACGGCAACCCTATCACGACGTTACCTGAGGCCGTGAAAGGCTCGGACCAAGCGCTGGTGATCGCGCTGACACGCCTGGACCGCAACCACCTGAGCGCCGAGGACCAAGCGCTCTTCGAGTCACACAGGGAATCTGCCGGGCTCGACCCGCACCGCACCTACGAACCTATGGGCAACAGCGAGTTCTGGGTTGAAGGCATGGACGACGAGTCCGCCGACGCTTACCGAACCGGTTGGGACGACTTGGAATACCAGCCTGGCTCCCAAGGTTTCTTCGAGGTTATCAAGGCGCTGGAGCCTCCTGATTTTTTTCAAGACCCTGCCGACGAGAGCCTCTATGAACGTAATATTCCCCACCTGCGGTCACAGGTCAGAAAGCTGCTGTTGACCACACTGAAAGACGCCGAACTTCGCGAACGACTGTTCAAGATGTCGAGCTTTCCGGGCTTGTGCCCGGATGCGGGCAGGCAGATTTTCAACGAAATGGGAATCGAAGTAGAGGCTACCCGCGCCAGACTTTTCAGCAAGACCCCGGCCGAACAAGAAACAAAACTGCGCAAACTGGCCAAGGGCGCTGCGCGTCTCAAAATGCTCAACAGTGTCGCGCGCGCCGACATCGCTTACCGGCTAAAACCTGTGGAAGAAGGTGGGCTGGGCCTGCGTTTTTCCTCGCAGATGGTTGACGGCCAGCCTGGCACCGTCGATGAAGTGGAAGTGTACCTGGCTTACCAGACGCGCCTGGCGCGACGGCTCGACCTGCCCTGGATCAGTGAGCAGATGCTTTACCGCGATACCGCCGATGTTCAAGAGAACGCCATCAACCAAGCGCATGCCGCCGTGCTCGCGCTGAGCGAAGGTGATGGGCTGGTGGACCAGATGCTGCTCGAACCCTACTGGGAGCAGTTTCTGGTGAAACAGTACACCGCTGAATACGACTACAACCGGAACGAAATCAACCAGCAATTCGAGCGCCTTGATCAACTGCACGAACAGATGCAGACCTACGCCCAATCCCCACCGCCTGACGAGGCACAGAAGGCGCAAAAACTTGAGTCACTCACCACCCTCGCCAGCCAATTGAACCTGCTGCCGGAGCAAGTCACCACAGGCCAGCCACTGAGCGACGCGCTGTACAGCCAAGTGCTGAATGATCTGGGGAACCAGCGCAAACAGTGGCTGCGAGAAAAAACCCATGAGTCTTTGAGCGCACTTGACGCTGAGTGACCGAACGGGCCTTTCACACCCTGTAGCGCTCGCTACAGGGCTTGCTGCTTGAGGCGTCGATCCAGCGCCAGCACCACCAGTGCAATCAGCACGAACCCCGCCAGAATCCCCGCGGCATTCACAAACACTTGTGGATAGCCGAGGGTGTCGACGTTGATAAACGGGTACTGATATTGCCCCAGCAAATGCCCGCGCAGCAGCACATAGGCGAAGTACACCAGTGGGTAAATCACCCAGACGCTGATGTGTTTGAGGCGCAGAAAACCCTTGGGCACATACCGCCACCAGTACACGGCAAACAGCACCGGCATCACGTCGTGGAGCAATTCGTCGGCGATAAACTGAAAGCCTGTGGGGCTCCATAAATGCCGCAGCAACAGGTTATAGGCGAGGCTCACCACGATGATGCTGGCGGCAATTGCGCTGCTGACCTGGGGCGCCAAAAAAAACCGCTTGGCGCGTGAATCCCGACCGGCCAGTGCATAACTCAGTACCACCACTACCAACGTGTTGGTCAGCACGGTGAAGAAACTGAAAAAGTTGATCAGCCCGCCCAGCAGGCTGGCGTCCGCTTGCCAGCGTGAATAGAAAATCAGGTATTGCTGAATCGCCAACCCCACCCAACCGGCCAACGCCGACACCGCGACAAAGCGCTTCACGGGTTCAGTCCAGCGGACGCTTGGTGCGCATCAGCTTCACATACAACCCTTCGACTTTTTCGCGCGCCCAAGGGGTTTTGCGCAGGAAGGTCAGGCTCGACTTGATGCTCGGGTCGCTTTTAAAACAGCGCACGTCAATGCGCTCGGCCAGACCTGCCCATTCGTAGTGCTCAACCAGGGTGGTGAGCACGTGCTGCAGGGTCACACCGTGCAGCGGGTCGTTGCTTGTCGCGGTCATGCCGGGCCTTTTGCAATAAGAGGAAATACAGCCGCGCACCTTAGCCGACGGGGCGTACAGGTGGAAGCACTGCATTGAATATAGCCCTTGGAAAAAAAGTTCCCCTTTTCAGCGAAAAAAGAGATGTTATATTGTAACGATACTTATCAAAAGTAACCGGTTCGATACCGTTTCAGCCTTCTCTTTTTTGTGCCGTTTTGCCAAGGAATGTCCCGATGTCCCTCTCTTCTCTGTGGCGCCTGACCCCTCTCGCCGCCGCCTTGCTGGTCTGCTCCGAAGCGCACGCCCTTGAGCTGCAACCCCAAGTCATCACCGCCAACCCGTTGGGCAGCGCACAACTCGCCTCGCCGACCACCGTGCTGGACGGCGATGAGCTGACCCTGCAACAAAAAGGCAGCCTGGGCGAAACCCTGAACAAGCAGCCGGGTGTGTCGTCTTCATACTTTGGCCCAGGCGCCAGCCGGCCGATTATTCGCGGGCAGGATGGCGACCGCATTCGCATCCTGCGTAACGGCGTAGGCGCGCTGGATGCATCGTCGCTGTCCTACGACCACGCAGTGCCGCTGGACCCGGTGAACGTCGAGAAAATTGAAATCGTGCGCGGCCCGGCTGCCCTGTTGTACGGCGGCAGCGCCATCGGCGGCGTGGTCAACACCTTCGATAACCGCATCCCCACCGAAGCCATCGAAGGCCTCCATGGCGCCGGTGAATTGCGCTACGGCGGCGCCGACACAACCCGCAGCAGCGCGGGCAAGCTGGAGGCTGGCAACGGCACCTTCGCCTTGCACCTGGACGCCAATGCGCGGGAGTTTAACGACCTTAAAATCCCCGGCCAGGCACGCAGCCGCCATGCACCGGAGACCGACGACGCACCCGGCAAAAACGGCCGCCTGGGCAACAGCGACGGGCGCCAGGACGGCGGTGCAGTGGGCGGTTCGTACACGTGGGATGACGGTTACGCCGGGCTGTCCTACAGCAACTACGACAGCAACTACGGCTCGCCCGCCGAGCAGGATGTGCGCATTCGCATGCAGCAGGATCACTACGCGTTTGCGTCCGAGATCCGCAACCTGCAAGGCCCGTTTACCTCGGTCAAACTCGACGCGGGTTACACCGACTACGAGCACCGCGAAATCGAAGGCGGCGAAACCGGGACGATCTTCAAGAACAAGGGTTATGAAGCGCGGGTAGAAGCCCGTCATCAGCCGATTGGCCCGCTCAACGGCGTGGTCGGCGCACAAGTGACGCGCAACGAGTTCTCGGCCCTTGGCGAAGAAGCCTTCGTGCCGCAAACCGACACCAACGCTGCCGCGCTGTTTATTCTCGAAGAGATGCAGGCCACCGAGCGCCTCAAACTCAGCCTCGGCGGGCGCCTGGAACACACCAGCGTCGACCCGGACGCCAAGGGCAACGCGCGCTTCGCGGCGGCCGATAAAACCAACGATTTCACCGCCGGCAGCCTGTCGTCCGGCGCGCTGTACACGCTCACGCCGATTTGGTCGCTGGCCGCGACCCTGGGCTACACCGAGCGCGCGCCGACGTTTTACGAGCTGTACGCCAACGGTGCGCACGTCGCCACCGGCACTTACGAGCTGGGCAATGCCAACCTGAAGAAAGAAAAAGCCGTGTCCAGCGACCTCGCGCTGCGTTTTGACAATGGCACCCACAAGGGCAGTTTTGGCGTGTTCTACAGCCGCTTCTCCAACTACATCGGCTTGTTGGGCACGGGGCGCACCTTGAACGATGACGGTGAAGAGGACGCGAGCGGTATCCCTGAGTACACCTACTCCGGCGTGCGTGCACGGTTCGCCGGCTTCGAAGCCCAGGATCACTGGAAACTCAGTGAGGGCGCCTACGGCAAATTCGCGCTGGAACTGTCGGGCGACTACACCCGCGCCACCAACCTGGACACCGGCGAAGCCTTGCCGCGCATTGCACCGCTGCGCTTGAACAGCGGCTTGCTGTGGGAATTCGACCGCTGGCAGGCGCGCATCGACGTCGAGCATGCCGCGGGCCAGGGCCGTGTGCCGGACAACGAAAGTGGCACAGACGGCTACACCACCCTTGGCGCGAGCGCGGGCTACCACTTCAACCTCGGTGGCAGCCAATGGCTGGCGTTTGTGGACGGCGAAAACCTGACCAACCAGACCGTGCGGTATGCCAGCTCGATCCTGCGCGACATCGCCCCCGCACCGGGCCGTAGCGTGCAGGTTGGCCTGCGCACTACGTTCTAAAAAAACACCGAAGATCCCTGTGGGAGCATGCCCGCTCCCACATTTCAGCAGCGACATTCTGTCACTGTTACCAAATCTGAAATGATGCATCTTGCGATTTACGCTTTCTCTCGGCGCGCCAGCACTTTATCCTTGCGGCAATAACCTGAAACGCTTCACGCCGCGGTCGATCCCTCTTGACGACGTTCCTTGTACGCCTGGACAGCGCTGTCTTACACCGGCCTGCGCACGGGAATAAATCGCCCGCCTGTGAATAACCTGGTTATCCCCACAAAAACCCCAAATAACGCTGAACCAAGCCCGCGCCGAATCGTCATCTACAGTGAAGCACGCGGTTACATAATTCCAACGTGACGGAGAAACACACTATGAGCACTGATGGTGCTTCGAGCCCAAGCCGCCTGCTGCCCAGGTTGCTAGGCGTCTTGCTGCTGATCATGGGCCTGGCCTTGCTGGCCGGCGGCGTCAAGCTGAGCATGCTCGGCGGGTCGCTGTACTACCTGCTGGCCGGTATCGGCATTGCCCTCACCGGCGTCCTGCTGCTGGCCAACCGCCGCGCAGCGCTGGGCCTGTACGCGCTGGTGCTGTTCGCCAGTACCGTGTGGGCATTGTGGGAAGTCGGCCTGGATTGGTGGCAGTTGGTGCCACGCCTGGCCCTGCTGTTCGCCTTGGGCATCGTCTTGCTGCTGCCGTGGTTTCGCCGTCCGTTGCTGCGTGGCCAACCCGCGCCGCTGGGCACTGGCGCGCTGAGCGTGGCCGTGGTGCTGGCCGGTGCTACCGCGCTTGCCAGCCAGTTCACCAACCCCGGTGAGATGGTCAAAACCGGCCAACTCGACCGCGACGCCGTGCCGGGCATGGCCAGCGCTGCGCCGACTCAGGCCGATGGCGACTGGAACTCGTATGGCCGCTCGGCCTTCGGTGATCGCTACTCGCCACTGGCGCAGATCACCCCGGCCAACGCGCACAAATTGGTGCCGGCTTGGACCTTCCGTACCGGCGACATCCCTGGTGCCGGCGACCCCGGTGAAACCACCGCAGAAAACACCCCGCTGAAAGTCAACGGCATGCTCTACGTGTGCACGCCGCACAGCCAGGTGATTGCACTCGACCCGGACACCGGCAAGGAAATCTGGCGTTTCGACCCGAAGATCAGCACCGAAGGTGCGCAGAACTTCAAGGGTTGGGCACACATGACCTGCCGTGGCGTGTCGTATCACGATGACGCCGCCTACGCGTCCGAGCAGAGCCCTACCGGCAGCGCCAGCCCGGCTGTTGCTCCGAATGCCTGCCCGAAACGCATCTTCGTGCCGACTGCCGACACCCGTTTGATCGCGCTGAACGCCGACACCGGCAAGATGTGCGAAGACTTCGGCGACAAAGGCCAGGTCGACCTGCGTGCCAACATCGGCAGCTTCGCCCCAGGCGGTTACTACTCCACGTCGCCCCCTGCGGTGACCAAAAACCTGGTGGTGATCGGCGGTCACGTGACCGATAACGTCTCCACCGACGAGCCTAGCGGCGTGATCCGCGCGTTCGACGTGCACACCGGCAAACTGGTGTGGAACTGGGACAGCGGCAACCCGGACGACACCACCCCGTTGGCCGAGGGCAAAACCTACACGCGTAACTCGCCGAACATGTGGTCCATGTTCAGCGTTGATGAAAAACTCGGCATGCTGTACCTGCCGATGGGCAACCAGATGCCCGACCAATACGGCGGCGACCGTACCGAAGACTCGGAAAAATACAGCGCCGGCCTGACTGCGCTGGACATCGATACCGGCCATGTGAAATGGACCTTCCAGTTCACTCACCATGACCTGTGGGACATGGACGTCGGCGGCCAGCCGTCGCTGATCGACATCAAAACCGCTGACGGCGTGAAGCAAGCGGTGATGGCGTCGACCAAGCAAGGCAGCATCTACGTGCTCGACCGCAGCACCGGTCAGCCGGTGGTGCCGATCAACGAAATCCCTGTACCGCAAGGTGCCGTGGCCGGTGATCACACCTCGCCAACGCAACCCAAGTCCGACCTGAACTTCATGCCGCCGCCGTTGAAAGAACGCGACATGTGGGGCGTCACGCCGTTCGACCAGATGCTGTGCCGGATCGACTTCAAATCCATGCGCTACGACGGCCCGTTCACGCCGCCATCGCTGCAAGGTTCGATTGTCTACCCAGGTAACTTCGGTGTGTTCGACTGGGGCGGCATTTCTGTTGACCCGGTACGCCAGATCGCCTTCGTGAACCCGAGCTACATGGCGTTCAAATCGAAGTTGATCCCGGCCGCCGAGATCGCCAAGCAAGGCCCGCGCGTCAGCGAAACAGAAGGCGTACAGCCGAACAAAGGCGCGCCATACGGCGTGATCCTCGAAGCACTGCTGTCGCCGCTGGGCCTGCCGTGCCAGGCACCGGCATGGGGTTATGTGGCAGCGGTCGACCTGACCAACCACCAAACCATCTGGATGCACAAAAACGGCACCGTGCGCGACAGCTCGCCGATTCCAGTGCCACTGACCATGGGCGTGCCTAGCCTGGGCGGTACGTTCACCACTGCCGGTGGCGTGGCGTTCTTAAGCGGCACCCTCGACCAGTACCTGCGTGCTTATGACGTGAAAAACGGCAAGCAACTGTGGGAAGGCCGCCTGCCTGCAGGCGCGCAAACCACACCGATGACCTACACCGGCAAGGACGGCAAGCAATACGTGCTGGTCATGGCCGGCGGTCACGGCTCGCTGGGTACCAAGCAAGGTGACTACGTGATGGCGTTCAAACTGCCGGATTAAGCAGCCTCGGCGGTACACAAAAGGCGGCTACCGTGACCAGGTAGCCGCCTTTTTTAATATGGGAAGGTGCTTGAGCTGCCAACTGTGGGAGCTGCCAACTGTGAGAGGGGGCTTGCTCCCGATGGCATCGACACGGTGTAACTGATGGTCCGAGGTGCCTGCATCGCGAGCAAGCCCGCTCCCACATTTTGACTGCAGTCTGCTTGGGGGGTTGAAAGTGGCATGGGGCAAGCCCCTGCCACCGCGCAGTGCTGCCAACTGTGGGAGGGGGCTTGCTCCCGATGGCATCCACGCGGTGTACCTGATGGTCCGAGGTGCCTGCATCGCGAGCAAGCCCGCTCCCACATTTTGAATGCAGTCTGCTTGGGGGATTGAAAGTGGGAGTTGGGCAAAGCCCCTGCCACCGCGCAGCGCCGCCAACTGTGGGAGGGGGCTTGCTCCCGATGGCATCGACGCGGTGTACCTGATGGTCCGAGGTGCCTGCATCGCGAGCAAGCCCGCTCCCACATTTTGACTGCAGTCTGCTTGGGGGGTTGAAAGTGGGAGGTGGGCAAGCCCCCTGCCACCGCGCAGTGCTGCCAACTGTGGGAGGGGGCTTGCTCCCGATGGCATCAACGCGGTGTAACTGATGGTCCGAGGTGCCTGCATCGCGAGCAAGCCCGCTCCCACATTTTTGAATGCAGTCTGCTTGGGGGGTTGAAAGTGGCATGTGGGCAAGCCCCCCGCCACCGCGCAGCGCCGCCAACTGTGGGAGGGGGCTTGCTCCCGATGGCATTGACGCGGTGTGACTGATGGTCCGAGGTGCCTGCATCGCGAGCAAGCCCGCTCCCACATTTTGAATGCAGTCTGCTCGGGGGATTGAAAGTGGGAGGTGGGCAAGTCCCCTGCCACCGCGCAGTGCCGCCAACTGTGGGAGGGGGCTTGCTCCCGATGGCATCGATGCGGTGTACCTGATGGTCCGTGGTGCCTGCATCGCGAGCAAGCCCGCTCCCACATTTTGAATGCAGTCTGCTTGGGGGATTGAAGCCACACTTGGATCAGTGTTCGATCACTTCACCGCGCAACAACGCCAGTCGCGCTATTAACCGATTCTGCACGGGCACTGCGATACCTTCGCTGTCCATGGCCTTGATCAAGTCCTCCACCAGCGCATTAAAATCACTGCGACTGACCTTCTGGCCCTTATGCACCTCAGCCATACCGTCTCCGGTATACGTACATGGCCCGCCCGCCTCTACACAGAACTTCTCGATCAACTTGTTACGCAAGCGCTGTATATCGACCCGGCGAAAGTGCTCAACAATGCGCCCATCGCGCGCGACGTTAAGCAGCATGCCTTCAACAATCCGGGTAATCCCGGGCATCGCCCCAAGGTCGCGGTACAAGCTGTCATCCTTGACCGGTTGCTGAGCGCATGCGCCGATCAACAGCATCATAAAAAACGCCAGAAAACGCATCAGAAACTCCCCTGCACCGACAAATACGTGCCGTTCTGGTTATCCAGCGTGGCGATCTCCCCAAGCCGCGCATAGGCCAATACAAACGACACATGCTTGTTGGGGAAGTACCCGACAAACACATCCGCCCAGTCACTTTCACCGGCAAACGACAGGTTGTCGGGCTTCTGGCGATATTCCACGCCCACCGCCCAGCGCGGGTTGAACAGCAGCGCCAGCGAGCCTTCCTTGAGCAGGCTGCGGCTGTCGCGGCGGTCACCGCCAAAACCGAGCAAACCGGTTTCATTCGCCCGGCTGTAACGCAGGCTGCCGTTGACCAACACGTTGTAGCCAAAGGCTGCGCCCATGAACAACCGGCTGGCGGCCAAATAGCCTTCGACGTCGCTGTCGCGTTTGGCGCCGACCAGGCTGGGTATCTCAAAATTGTTCTGGTGCTTGTACTCCAGGCCGAGGGAGACCTGCGGCAGACGGTCGTAAATCACATCGCCAAACAGCCGAACCTTGAGGCCCAGCACGTCTTGGCCGAGGTGGTCATCCGGCAAATTCAGCCGGTGCACCAAGGTGCCGAGGTCGAAGCGCTGACGCGCGAAAGACACCTCGACGCGGTTGTCATACGCCAGCGCCAGCCCGGCCACATCCAAGCGGTAGTCCGGCAGGTTGACCGTGGTGGCGAACGCCGTCGCGCCCCATTCGCCCTGTTCGCCGTAACCGGCCAACACGGCCCACGGCGTGATGCCGCCGCCCGCCGCGCCCTCAAGGCTGCTGGCGCCGCCGGTGGCAAGCAGACGGCCGTTGTCGGCCACTGCCGTTTGCAGGGTTAACGCGGTGAGGCAGCCTATCAATAGATAAAAACGCACCGTCATATCGCTCAATGAACCATGGAAGTGTGCACGCTGAGCGGCAGGGCCACCCAAGCTTCGAAGGCGTCGGCGGTCAATGGCCGACTGATCAGGTAACCCTGCGCCGTGTCGCACTGCCAACGCTCCAACAGGCGCAGGCTGTGGGCGTATTCGACGCCCTCGGCGACCACTTTAAGGCCCAGGTTGTGGCTCATCTCGATGGTGGAACGCACGATTACTGCGTCTTCACTGGTTTCATCGAGGTTGCGAACGAAGGATTGGTCGATCTTCAATTCCTGCACCGGCAGGCGCTTGAGGTGCGCCAGCGACGAATAGCCCGTGCCGAAATCGTCCACCGACAGGCCGATACCGCAGTCGCGCAGCAGGTGCAGCACGTGCAGGGCTTTTTCCGGCTCACGCATGACCGCGCTTTCGGTGATCTCGAACAACAGTTGTTCGGCGGGCAGGTTATAGCGGCGCAGCAGCGCCGAGACGCGATGGGCCAACTCGTCGCCGAGCAAATCGTCGGCCGAGATGTTCAGCGACAGTTGCAGGTACAACCCGCGCCGGTTCCAGTCGCACAACTGGCGAATGCCCTCCTCGATCACCCAGTGGGTCAGCAACCGAATGCTGCCCGAGCGCTCGGCCAACGGGATAAATTCTGCCGGCGAGACCATGCCGAACTGCGGGTGCTGCCAGCGCAACAAGGCTTCGGCCTGGCGCACATGGCCCTGGCGAATGTCCAGCTTGGGCTGGTAATGCAGCAGCAATTGGCCTTGGCTCGGCGCGTGGCGCAAATCGCGAATCAAGGTGACCTGACGGCGGTGTGCGAGGTCGCTGCCGTGTTCGTAAACCTGCAAGCGGCCAGGCATTTGTGCGGCGTCTTTCATCGCAATCGCCGCGCGCTCCAGCAAGGTCTGGGGGCTTTCGCCATCGGCCGGGTACGCGGCGATGCCCAAGCGGCAATCCAGCGCCAGGTCATGGCCGTTGATGCGTTGGGGGCGCAGCAGCAACTGTTGAAGTTTGTCGGCCAGGCCCACGGCTTCCTGGCTGCCCGCACCTTCAAGCAGCAACAGGAATTCGTCGGCAATCAAATGCGCCAGGGTATCGCCAGGGCGTAACGCGGCCTGCAGGCGGCGGCTGACCTCCAGCAGCACGTGGTCGACAGCGTCCGGCCCGACGGTTTCGCTGGCGATGCGCAGGTTATCAATGCCCAGGTAAATCAGCGCCATCGGCCGCTGGGTGGAAATCGCACTGCCGAGGCGCTCCATCGCCAGCGCGCGGTTGGGCAAACCGGTGAGGCGATCATGCAGCGCGTTGTGCGCCAGTTGTTGTTCGCGCTCGGCAATGCCGTTTTGCATCAAATTGAGCGTATGCGCCAACCGCCCGAGTTCGTCACTGCGGTCCAGCGCCACGGGCGTCTGGTAATCACCCTGGCCAATGCGCTCGGCCGCCAGGGCCAGCGCCTGCACCGGTCGCGACACGCCACGCGCCAGGAGCAAGGCGCCGGTCAGCGAGGCCATCAGCGCGATCAAGGCAATCACCAGAATCTTTTCATCGAGCGGCACAAAAGCCTGCAGCGCCATGTCCAGCGGGCTTTGCAGCAACGCGAGTACCTGGCCGTCGTCGTCGCTGGCCAACACCAGCGTCTGGCTGAGAAAACTGTGTTCCATGTGTTCGGTGGTGGACACCCCATTGCGCGTGGCAGTGCCCAACATCAGGCTGACGATGCTGTCGCGCAATACCTGCGGCTGAGTGCTGACCAACTCGCCGGGTTGTTGGCGATCAATGGTCAGGAATGACACCTCCAGATTGCTCAGCGAGCGCAGCTCATCGGCAAACGCGCTGTCCATGCTGAAGCCCATCACCACCCGGGCAATCGGCAACGGCGCCAGCACCGGTGCTTCCACCAACAGGTGCGGCTTGCCTTGCAGCGGCACCATCAGCGTGGTTTGGCGGTTGCGTCGGGCCTCACGCAGCGCCATGTCGTAGCGAAAGGTCGAGCCTTCCGGCACGTCGGCCAGGGTGCTGGCGAGGACTGTGCCGTCCATGCCGAGCAAAATCATGTCGCTGGCGTTGATGCGTTTGCCATGGTTGAGCAGCACCGAGCGCATCGTCGCCGAATCACCGCTGGCCACCGCATCGCGAAAACCGAAGTCCGCCGCCAGCAGTTGCACACCGTCGGCCAGCCGCCGACTGCGCACGTCCAGCAAGCGTTCGAACACCCGCGACCCCACCTCCAACTGCATCATGGCCTGGCCGCGCACGGCGGAACTGGTCGCGGCTTTTACGCTGAAATACAGCGCACCGATCACCACCAGCAATAGCAGGATCAGCACACTGGCGACGCGCGCCTGGAAACTACTGCGCAGTTTCACGGGCAGCTCGATTGAAGGCGTCGCCAAAAGGCGTCGGCGCAGGTGTTGGCGGCACGTCCGCCGAGGCAGGCTCCAGGCTCAAGACGACGTTGTGGCTGAGGCCGGTGGCAGGAATGCGCAAGGTGCCGCCATCCAGCGGTTGCATGTCCGCCAATTGCGGGTGCCACAGGGTGACGTGGTATTCACCGACCGGCAGTTGCTCCAGGCGCACCCGGCCCTGAGCATCGCTGACGCCGAAACGTGGGTCGTCGGTGACGTAAATATAGCCAAGCATCCAGTCATGAATATTGCAGCCGAGCACCACCACACCGGGTTTATCGAACAGCAGTGGCGCAGCCGGCGTGCCTTCGTACAGGCGCAGCTCAAAGCGTTTGGCGGCAGAGAAGGAATAGACCTGATGGCGGATGTTGTCGCTGTTGGGAAAGCGCACTTGCGTGCCAGTGTGCACCGCCAGCACATGGGGCGCGAATTGCTGGCCGCGCTGGTCCATGTCGGCTTTGAGGGTGCCCGCGGGTGCACCGATAGGCCCTTGCAGTGTCACCACCGCATCACCGACCGAGGTGCCATCCGCTTGATGCACCGTCACCTCAAGCGTCGCCGCAGCGGCCAATGCGTGGGCCGAGAGCAAGAGGATGACTAGGGATAACTGCTGAAATAACCTGGCCATTCGGGGTCCACGTGAAAGAAAAAAAGTGGCGGCCAGCCTTGGCATAAAAACGCTGCAACAGGCGTTAGGGTTTAGATGATGCCGCAAACAAGGCAAATAGCCACTATTGAATGTATGACAAGCGCTAACCGCTGGTCGGTAAAACCTGTGCAACGGGACAAGCTCTGTAGAAGTTATCGACCACAGCCGAAAAAGCTGTAGCCCACCGATAAGCCAGCCCAAGCCTTCATTTTCAGAAAAATCGAATGCTGGAAGATTAGCCGGGAGTTGGGATAAGTACACCCAGCCAAACGGGGAATTTGGCCAGCAGGATCGCTCCCACGCGCTGCGTGGGAGCGATCAATACGCTCTCGGCTAAGTGCCCAAGCGGGCGCGCATGAAATCGCCCCATCGGCGCACCAGGTAATTGTGCTCATCCATCACTGAGTTCCACACGGCGATGTGCCCCATGCGTTGCTCATACGAGCCGCCATCGCGCACCTCGCCGACATCGATCAGCGGCAAGCCGTCACTGCCCAACAATTGCTCCCGGGCAGGCAAACCGGCATACCAGTAATCCCACTCGGCACGGCTCAAGTGATCGCGCGTGCGCGCCGGGTTGCCGATGTAATAGCCTTGGCGCGCCATCACCGCCCCCGGCCAACCCGACAGCCACCAATTCAAATAGGCATAGGCCGCATCCAACACCGCGCCCTGCGCATGCCGCGACAGCGACAGGCCACCAAACCAGGCGCGATAGCCCTCACGCGGCACCGCCAGCCGATACTTGACCCCGGCGCGGTGCAAGCGCATCAATGTCGGCGACCATAAGCTCTGAATATCAATGCTGGGGCTTAACATCAACTGCGCCGCCTCTTCGTCGTCCGACCAGAACGCCGCAAAATGCCCCTCCTTCTGCTTGCGCACCAGAATGTCAGCCAGCACATCGATCTCTTCGATGCTCATATTGCCGATGTCCTTGAACTGCGCCAGCCCCGCGCCCTGCACCGCCAGCGCGGCGTCCAGCGCGCCAATCGCGGCGTCACTTTGCAACGCCGTCCGCGCGCTCCAGGCCGGGTCGAGCAGCCAGCCCCAGCTTTCGTTGCCGTGGCTGAAGCCTTCGGGCAAACGCTCGGGGCGGTAGGCAAAACTGTCGGCGTTGTGCGTCAGCGGCAACATGCTGATGCGCTCGGTCACGGTGCTGCCGAGGCTGCCATCGTGCTGCACAAACAGGCGCTCACTGGGCACGCTGCCACTGCCGAGGCGGTCGTTGGCCGACAAGCGACCGCGCTTGGGCAGGTCGTTGATCTCGTGCCACAGCGCGATGCGCCGCGTGTCGATGGGCTGGATCGCCCGCGCCGGCCACACGAAGTCGACGTTGTGAAACCACTGGTCGTACAGGTCATAGCTGTCGGGCTGCATCACCGCAATGCGCTGGGCCTGTTCAACATCGTGCACCTGATACACCAGGCGAATGCCCAGCTCTTGCTCGGCGCGCACGCGCAGGCATTCCAGCAAGGTCACGGACGTGCCGAGCACGCGAAGTGTGATCATGCGGCAAAACGCCGGGAGAACACCTCAAACGAGCGCCGTACCAGCGCCGGGTCGAGGCCACGCAGAATAAATACCAGGCGCGATTGCCGGTCGGTGCCTGGCCACGCAGGCAAATGCACCGGGGCATGCAGGCAGTGCTGCACGCCATGAATGACGATAGGGGCCGAGCTTGCGTTCACGTTGAGCAGTCCTTTGACGCGAAGGATTCGTTCGCCGTGGCATCTTAACAGCATCGACAACCACACCCCGAAGCCCACCCAGTCCAGCGGCTGGTCGAAGGTCAGGCAGCACACTTGCGCGGTGCCGTGAGTCGCGGTGGTGGTTTGGTGCAATTGCCAGCGGCTGACTTCGGCAGCGGGTTCGGCGCTGCGCAGGCCTTCGCCGAGCAGCAGTTGATCGCCGCTGTGAACCTCATCGGTGTTGAGGATCGGTGTGCCCGCGTTCAGCGCCTGCAAGTGCGTGCGCAGCGCCGTGCAGTCGCCGACCACGTCGGTCTTGCTGAGCAGCAACCGATCCGCCGCCGCCACCTGGGCCAGCCATTCCGGGTGCAGGCGTTCTTGCAGGGCGGCATGGCTGGCGTCGACCAGGGTGATCACCAGGCCAATATGGAAACGCCCGCGCAGTTGCACGTCATTGTTCAATGTGGCGAGGATCGGTGCCGGGTCGGCGAGCCCGGTGGTCTCCAGGATGACCCGTTTGAAGGCCGGGATTTCGCCGCGTTCACGCCGTTGCAACAGGTTCAGCAGGGCGTCTTTCAGCTCACCGCGAATCGAGCAGCAGACGCAGCCGCTGGGCAGCAGCACGGTGTCTGGCGCAACCTCTTCAACCAACAGATGATCGATGCCGACGTCGCCGAACTCGTTGATCAGCAAGGCGGTGTCACCGAGGCTCTCGCCGTGTAACAGGCGCTTGAGCAACGTGGTTTTGCCGCTGCCGAGAAAGCCGGTAATGACGTTGAGGGCGATGCTCATACAGACTCCATCATGTAGTCGAGCAGGTTGGGGTCGAGTGGGTCGATGGGGCGGCCGAGCATGCTTTCTGCCGCTTGCCAGAGTTGATCCAGGCCGCTCGCCAGCGCTTGCTTGCCGGTGGCGCCCAACAGCAGATACGACGCGCCCTGGAAGTCTTCGACCTTGAGCCGGAACACCGCCAATACCTGGTTGATCGCGGCGATGCGGCGCTGGCGCTCGCGGCGTCTGGGCAATTCATCGCCCAAGGGGTCGCTCCAGTGCAGGTCTTCACCGAGCAACCCGCAGAGTCCGCACATGGCTACACCTCACTCATGGCATGACATCGCCGGAATTAGGGCCCAGGGTCTGGCCGACGAACAGGTTGCCGCCCGGCTCACTCGCGAGCAGCACGGCGGTAGGCGCGACTTCGTCTGCCAGGCCAAAGCGGCCCAGCGGCAACTCGGCGGCCTTGGCGCGTTTCCAGGTATCGCTGATGCCGCCCACCAACGGCGTTTCAATAGGGCCAGGCGCGATGGCGTTGACCAGCACGTTGTCCTTGGCCACTTCCAGCGCCAGCGATTTGGTGAAGCCAATCACTCCGGCCTTGGCCGCGGCGTAATGGGTCAGCTCGGCGCCGCCCTTGATGCCCAGTTGCGAGGCCACATTGATGATGCGCCCCCAGCGCTGCGCCAGCATGTGCGGCAACGCGCGCTGGCTGGCGACGAACACGCTGGTGAGGTCGACGCGCAGCATGTCGTTCCACATCTCGACAGTGAGGTCGACGCAACGCGCCTGGGTGAGCATACCGGCGTTGTTGACCAGAATATCGATGCCGCCGAAGTGTTCGACGCAGCGGTCGACACTGGCCTGGGCGCCCTCAACGGTGCCCACGTCGGCCAGGCATTCGACCACCTCGGCGCCGAGGTTGCGGCAGGTGATAGCGGTTTCGGCAAGGCTTGCCGCATTGCGATCGGCCAACAGCAAGCGCGCGCCTTCGGCCGCATAAGCCCGGGCGATGGCGGCGCCAATGCCACTGCCTGCGCCGGTAATAACCGCACGACGGTTAATCAACTGATCCATACAAAACTCCTGAAAAACCAAATTCCACTGTGGGAGGGGGCTTGCTCCCGATGGCGGTGGGCCAGATAAAGCACTGTGACTGACACACCACCATCGGGAGCAAACCCCCTCCCACATTTAACCCTCATATTTAACCCTCACCGGCGCACGGTAATACGCTGCAGATGGTGAGTGGCCCATACAAAAACATCTGAAAAAAACACATTCCACTGTGGGAGGGGGCTTGCTCCCGATAGCGGTGGGCCAGATAAAACACTGTGACTGACACACCGCCATCGGGAGCAAGCCCCCTCCCACATTTAACCCTCATATTTAACCCTCACCGGCGCACGGTAATATGCTGCTGCGGATGAGTGGCCCATACAAAAACACCTGAAAAAAACACATTCCACTGTGGGAGGGGGCTTGCTCCCGATGGCGGTGGGCCAGACAAAGCAACTGTGACTGACACACCACCCTCTAGAGCAACCCCTCCCACAGTTCAGTCGGGCCAGCGTACGGTGAGGCCGCCGTCGATGACGATGCTTTGCCCCGTCAGGTAGCTTGACGCCTCACTGGTCAAAAACTGCACCAGCGACGCTACTTCATCCGCTCGCCCTACTCGCCCCAGCGGAATGGCGCGCGCCGCTTTGGCTAACCCTTCAGGCCCGAGCGAATTCTTTGCATCCAGCGACTGCGGCGTCTCGATCAACCCCGGGATCACCGCATTGCAGCGAATGCCCAACGGCGCCAACTCCACCGCCAACGAGCGGCACAAGCCCGGCACGCCAGCCTTGGCCGCCGCGTAATGACTGTGCTCCTGCCAGCCATACACGCCGCCGGCTATCGACGAAATCGCGACCAGCGCGCCGCCTTCGCGCATATGCCGGGTGGCCGCGCGGAAGGTGCGCATCACCCCCGTCAGGTCGACATTGAGCATCTCGTTCCACAGCGCATCGGTCATCTCCAGCAACGGCGCGCGGCGCAACAACCCCGCGTTGGCCACCGCGTAATCGAGGCGCCCGAAATGCTCCACGGCATGCGCCGCAAGCGCGTCTACCGAAGCGGTGTCACCCACGTCCAGCGCCAGCATCAGGCACTCACCGCCCGCGGCTTCAACCAAATCGAGCGTGGTTTTCGGGTCATGCGGATCGGCCGGGTAATACCCGCCCACCACCTGCACACCCGCGCGCGCATAGGCCACGGCGAGGGCTTGGCCGATGCCGCTGGCGGCACCGGTAATCAGGGCTGTTTTGCGCGTCATCACACTCTCCTTACTGAACGGTTTCCGGGCGCACGTGGCGCGCGGCAAACATCAGGGCACCGGACAAGAAGCACGGCAGCGCGCCGAACCACAGCGCGGCGGTTTGCCAGTCACTGCCGGCGGCCAACACTTGGGTGGCGCCAAAGCCTGCGACCACTGCACCAATCGGGCCCATCGCATGAATAATCGCGCCACCGGTGGCGCGGATGCTGGTCGGGAAACTCTCGCTGATAAAAAACAGCGCGGCCGAGTAAGGCCCGATCAGGAAGAACAGGCCCAAGCTGTACAGCCCGACCACCATCGGCATATTGCTTGGGCCAAACAGCATCCCGGCAAACGACAGGCCGCCGAGCATCCAACCCAGGCCAATCACGTTGCGACGGCCGATTTTGTCGCCCATCCAACCGTGAGTCAGGTAACCGCAGTAACCCACCAGGTTCGACAGCACGAGGATAATCAGCGAGTTCTCGAACGAGATGTGGTGCACGCTGACAATCACCGACGTACCGAGCACGCTGAACACCTGGATCGCCGCCCAGTTGAGCAGCAGCGCGGCGCCAATCACCAACGTGGCGCGACGCGCCGGGCCACGGAACGCGGCTTTCAGGCCCGCCTTACTGTGTTCGTCGTAGTCCACGCCATAGGTCATGGCGACGTTTTGCGCTTCGCTCACCGCGCCGCTTTTACGCAGTTGGCTGATGCGCTGGTGAATCTGAAATTGCGGGCTTTCCTTAAGCTTGCGCGCCATCACCGCAATCACAATCGCCGGGATCGCGGCGAAAATGAAACAGCCCTGCCAGCCAATGACCGGCAGCAACAGCGCGGTCAAACCCGCCGCAATCAGCGCCCCCACCGGCCAGCCGCCTTGCACCAGGCTGTAGATAAACCCGCGACGCTTGGCCAGTTTCGGGTCTTGCGAGGCGGCGTACAGCTCACTCAAATACGTGGCGTTGACGGTTTCTTCGGCATACCCCAAGCCGCCCAACGAACGGATCAGAATCAATGACGACTTGCCCCACGCCCCACCAATTGCGGTCAGCGCCGAGCAAAGCGCCGAACCTGCGACGGTAAAAATAATCCCTTTGCGCCGCCCCAATTTATCCACGATAGGCCCGATGCCCAGCGCAACCACCGCCGTGCCCAGCGCCACCCATGTCGCGATTTCAGCTTGCTCCACTTCGCCCCAGCCAAAATGCCGGCCGATCTCCGGCAACAAGGTGCCAAACAGAATGAAGTCGTACACCGCAAACACCCAGGCGAAAAACGCGATCCAGGTGGCGAAGCGCACTTCCTGGGACGTCAGTTGCCGGGGTTTCCAGCCAGTCAGGTCAAGCTTGTTATAGATGGACATAAATCGCGCCTCAAGGGTGGGAGCAAAGGGTCAGGTACGCGGTTGGCGGCGGATGAAGTCGTCGGCGATTTCGTCGAAGGTGACAAAACGCACGCCGGCATGGCTCTGGATGTGTTCGATCAGGCGCTCAAGCATCAGCAGCACTTGTGGGCGACCGGACACGTCGGGGTGAATGGTCATGGTGAACACCGCGTGCTCATGCTCGCGGTACACCCAGTCGAACTGGTCGCGCCACATTTCTTCAAGGTGGCGCGGGTTGACGAAGCCGTGGCTGTTGGGCGCCTTTTTGATAAACATCATCGGTGGCAGGTCGTCGAGGTACCAGTTGGCGGGGATCTCGACCAAATCGGTTTCTTCACCGCGCACCAGCGGTTTCATCCAGGTGTCGGGGTGCTGGCTGTAATCGATCTTGGTCCAGCTATCGCCCTTGCGCACGTAGTACGGGTGGAAGTCGTTGTGCATCAGGCTGTGGTCGTACTTGATGCCTTTTTTCAGCAACAGCTCGTTGGTGACTTTGCTGAATTCCCACCACGGCGCGACGTAGCCGGTGGGGCGTTTGCCGGTGACGTGGGTGATCAGTTCGATGGCCTTGTCGAGGACGATTTCTTCCTGCTCGGCCGTCATCGCGATAGGGTTTTCGTGGCTGTAGCCGTGCACACCGATTTCGTGGCCGGCGTCGGCCACCGCTTTCATTTGCTCGGGGAAGGTTTCCATCGAGTGGCCGGGGATAAACCAGGTGGTGCGCAGGCCGTAGCGTTCAAACAATTTGAGCAGGCGCGGTGCGCCGATTTCACCGGCGAACAGGCCGCGGGAAATGTCGTCGGGCGAATCTTCGCCGCCGTAAGAGCCGAGCCAACCGGCGACGGCATCAACGTCGACGCCAAATGCACAGAGAATGTCTTTAGCCATGGTGTGTCTCCTTAAATAATCATTGCGGATTCGACCGACAACGCAGCGCGCAACAGGCGTGCGTCTTCCCCGGCCGGGGCGCTGAGCAGCAGCCCGGTCGGCAGGCCTTGGGCATCGCGACCGCTGGGCAAGCTGACGCCCGGCATGTCGAGCAAACTGCCGGGCATGGTCAGGCGCAGGGTGGCGAGGTTGGTGTTGACGAACAACGCATCGTCGGCCTCCAGCGGCGCCAACGGCGGGGCTACATGCGCGACGGTTGGGGTGATCAGAAGGGCGCCGTCGAGCTCGTCGATCAGTTGTTGTTGCAGGCGGCGGCGCGCCGTCGTCAGGTAAATAAGCTGGCTGGCCGGCAGTGCGCGCGCCGCTTCAAGGCGGCGGCGTACGCGCGGGTCAAGTTGTTGCGCGTCAGTGCTGTCGAGCAACGCTTGATGCAGCGCAAACGCTTCGAATGAGCCGAGCCAGCCGTGGTCTTTGATCAGGTCCAGAGTGGCCTGGAACGTCGCCGATGGGCGCACCTCGACCAGCGCACCGGCGGCCTTGAGTTGGTCCACCGCACGCAACAGGTTATTGCGCACGCCCGGTTCAATGGCTTCCAGCGCACCTTGCTCCAGCACCAGGCGCTGGCCCTTGAGGCTACGCGGGAGGTGGCGCTGGCTGCGGCCGTGAAGCAAGTCGTCGATGGCCAGCGCATCGCGCACGCTGCGGGTCAACGGGCCGAGGCTGTCGAGGGTGTGCGCCAGCGGGAACACGCCGTCGCGGCTGTAGCGTCGGCTGCTGGCGCGGTAACCCACCAGGCCGTTGAGGGCAGCGGGAATGCGGATCGAACCGGCGGTGTCGGTGCCCATGGCGATGGGCACGATCCCGGCGGCAACGGCCACCGCAGAGCCTGCAGACGAACCGCCGGGAATACGCGGTTGGTCATGCCCGTGGGGGTTGTGCGGCGTACCAAAATGCGGGTTCAAGCCAAGGCCCGAGTACGCCAGTTCACTGAGGTTGGTCTTGCCCATGCTGACCATTCCGGCGCGGCACAACAGGCCCACGCACGGCGCATCGAGCAAGGCGGCGGGCGCATTGCGGCGGTAAGCGGCGCCGGCGGTGGTGATGCTGCCTGCCACGTCGAACAGGTCTTTCCAGGCCAGTGGCACGCCATCGAACACACTCAGGGGTTGGCCTGCGCGCCAACGTGCGCTGGCGGCTTGCGCCTCGCGCAGGGCGCGCTCGGCGCTCAGCGAGATAAACACGCCTGGCGCCTGGCTCGCTTGGCTCAGGGCCTGTTCGAGGACCTGCACCGGGTCGCTGCGACCACTGGCGAACGCTTCGGCCATTGAAGTGGCGTCTGGCATCAAGAAAACCCTCTAAAACGTACATATTAATAAAATGTACGTTTTACAAAGGCAGCTTTCGTGCCAGTCTCTGTTGACGATTTTTTGCGCGAACCGCCTTTATCGCTTGGAGCTGCGGGATAGAGGGCATGGCAGGCAGCAAAAAAACCTGGCGACGGCGCGTGGCCAAGCCTGACATGAAATAATGTATCTTTTATTAATAAGTACATTTTGGTGCAAAAAGTAACACTGCGACTTTCAAGGCCCCAAAAAAGTGCCCCCTTCGTGGCGCAGAGTGACAGGCGCAACTATGAGAGAATCCCCGGCCAACTTCCTGAAGGCTTCAAAGAACGCGATGAAAGCAGTGTCCGCCTCGGCCTCCCGTTACGCGATGATTCACCAGCTATTGCGTGATGCGATCGTCAACGGCACCGCCCGCCACGGTTTGGTGTTGCTTGAGGCGCCGCTCGCCGAACTGTTCGGCACCAGCCGCGTGCCGGTGCGCAAGGCGCTGGACCTGCTGCATGCCGAAGGGTTGATCTGCCGCTTCAACGGTCGCGGCTACCTGATCAACCCTGAAGGCCTGGCAATGGAGCCGTTGCGCCTGCCCGTGAGCCCTGCGCACCTGGGCCTGAATGGCGACGACGAGTTGGTCGACACGCGGCCACTGGGCGAGCGCATCGTCGAGGAAATCGGCGCGGCGCTGTCCACCTGCATCGCGTTCGGCCACTACCGGCTGGATGAGCAAGCCGCCGCCGACCACTACGGCGTCAGCCGCGCGGTAGTACGCGAAGCGCTGATGCGCCTGCGCGACCGTGGCCTGGTCGAAAAAGAGCCCTACTCGCAATGGCTGGCCGGGCCACTGACCGCGCGCGAAGTGACCGAAGACTACGAACTGCGCGCCTGCCTGGAGCCCGAAGCCCTGCGCCAGAGCGCGCCGCACCTCGACCGCGAGGTGCTCGAAGCCATGTTGCAACGCGTGCTGGACGCCCAGGACAGCCCCCACTGCAGCCTGGAGACCCTCGAACGAATCGAAGAGGACTTGCACCAGCATTGCCTGGCGGGCCTGCAAAACCGCAAGATCGCTACGCTGATTCGCCAGGGCCAGAGCCCGATGATCATCAGCCGGATTTTTTACCGTTTGCTGGGGATCGGCGCTGATCCGGCCATGCTTGCCGAACATCGCTTGATCCTGGAGCTGTTATTGCACGGCGCGTTCGATGCTGCTGCGCTGAATTTGCGCGAGCATTTGCAGCGAGCACGGCAGCGGATGTTGCAGCGGCTGAAAGTGCTGTCGGTGTTACCCGAGCAGCCACTGCCTGGGTACCTGCACAAGATCAGTTGATGCCGCCAGCTGTGGGAGATTCTATGGCTGAAAAAGCGGGACGCAGAGCGTCCGGAGCGGCATTACCACGCAGAGCGTGGGAACGATCATCTAAGCCGACCCAATCTCCCAAGCAGAATGCATTCAAACTGTGGGAGGGGGCTTGCTCCCGATGGCGGCGGGTCAGTCAACTCATGTATCAACTGTAAAACTGCTATCGGGAGCAAGCCCCCTCCCACAAAAAGCAAAAAAAGCAGATCTGCCGTGATGCAAAACCC
>NZ_JBLZPT010000006.1:0-100877 GCF_049199985.1 Pseudomonas kitaguniensis | reverse complement strand
CCGGCAGGACGCCGGGTTAGCCGCGCTGGGCCAAGGATGGCCCATCGCGGCGGCCCACGGATTCAAGCCTGTGTGCGGGCATGCCGAGCCTAAGCGAGGCACCAAGTGGTGGGGCGAGAGCGTTTTGGTTACTTTTGGGCTCTATCAAAAGTGACTCGCTGTAAGAGCGAAACCGATACAAGCCATCACCCAAAGAACGGATATGCACGAAAACCCAAAAACACCCCGAGCCCGTTTGCTGCGCGACAGCGCCACATCAAAGATGCAGTGGGGTCTCCCACAAAAGCGCTTTTGATCTCTATGCTGATTTGTAGCGCGACAAATCCATGCAATATGTTGCTATCTGGCCCACCCCATTGAAACCACCGTCGCCGCGCCCCATCTAAGCTGCATACTTCCTTATGCAGGTGCCCCATGAGCGACCAGCAAGAATTCCCCGATCTAGACCTCAACGATTACGCCGACCCCGAAAACGCTGACCACGAAACCTCATCCAACACCGGCCTGGCCCTGCCAGGGCAAAACCTGCCGGACAAGGTCTACATCATCCCGATCCACAACCGGCCGTTCTTCCCGGCGCAAGTGTTGCCAGTGATCGTCAACGAAGAACCCTGGGCCGAAACCCTCGAACTGGTGAGCAAGTCTGACCACCACTCGCTCGCCCTGTTTTTCATGGAAACCCCACCCGACGACCCACGCCACTTCGACACCTCCAGCCTGCCGCTGTACGGCACCCTGGTGAAGGTGCACCACGCCAGCCGCGAAAACGGCAAGCTGCAATTCGTCGCGCAGGGCCTGACCCGCGTGCGCATCAAAACCTGGCTCAAGCACCACCGCCCGCCGTACCTGGTCGAAGTCGAATACCCGCATCAGCCCACCCAGCCGACCGATGAGGTCAAGGCCTACGGCATGGCGCTGATCAACGCGATCAAGGAACTGCTGCCGCTCAACCCGCTGTACAGCGAAGAATTGAAGAACTACCTCAACCGCTTCAGCCCCAACGACCCGTCGCCGCTTACCGACTTCGCCGCCGCGCTGACGTCGGCCACCGGCAACGAGTTGCAGGAAGTGCTGGACTGCGTGCCCATGCTCAAGCGCATGGAAAAAGTCTTGCCGATGCTGCGCAAAGAAGTCGAAGTCGCGCGTCTGCAGAAGGAAATCTCCGCCGAGGTAAACCGCAAGATCGGCGAGCATCAGCGCGAGTTCTTCCTCAAGGAGCAACTCAAGGTTATCCAGCAAGAGCTGGGCTTGACCAAAGATGACCGCAGCGCAGACGTCGAGCAGTTCGAGCAGCGCTTGGAAGGCAAAGTGCTGCCGGCGCAGGCGCAAAAGCGCATCAATGAAGAAATGCACAAACTGTCGATCCTGGAAACCGGCTCGCCGGAATACGCCGTCACGCGCAACTACCTGGACTGGGCCACGGCAGTGCCGTGGGGCGTATACGGCAAGGACAAACTCGACCTCAAACACGCGCGCAAAGTGCTGGATAAGCACCATGCGGGCCTGGACGACATCAAAAGTCGCATCCTCGAATTCCTCGCGGTGGGCGCCTACAAAGGCGAAGTCGCCGGCTCCATTGTGTTGCTGGTAGGCCCGCCGGGCGTGGGCAAAACCAGCGTCGGCAAATCGATTGCCGAGTCGCTGGGGCGGCCGTTCTACCGTTTCAGCGTCGGCGGCATGCGCGACGAGGCCGAAATCAAGGGCCATCGCCGTACCTACATCGGCGCCCTGCCGGGCAAGCTGGTGCAGGCGCTTAAAGACGTGGAAGTGATGAACCCGGTGATCATGCTCGACGAGATCGACAAGATGGGCCAGAGCTACCAGGGCGACCCTGCGTCGGCGCTGCTCGAAACCCTCGACCCGGAGCAGAACGTCGAGTTTCTCGACCACTACCTGGACCTGCGCCTGGACCTGTCCAAAGTGCTGTTCGTGTGCACCGCCAACACCTTGGACTCGATCCCGGGGCCCCTGCTCGACCGCATGGAAGTGATTCGCCTGTCGGGCTATATCACCGAAGAAAAAGTCGCCATCGCCAAGCGCCACCTGTGGCCCAAGCAGTTGGAAAAAGCTGGCGTGGCGAAAACCAGCCTGACCATCAGCGACGGCGCGCTGCGTGCGCTGATCGACGGTTATGCGCGCGAGGCCGGCGTGCGCCAGTTGGAGAAACAACTGGGCAAACTGGTGCGCAAAGCCGTGGTCAAGCTGCTGGATGAGCCGAAAACGCTGATCAAGATCGGCAACAAAGACCTGGAAAGCTCGCTGGGCATGCCGGTGTTTCGCAACGAACAAGTGCTGTCCGGCACCGGCGTGATCACAGGCCTGGCGTGGACCAGCATGGGCGGCGCGACCTTGCCGATTGAGGCAACGCGTATTCACACACTCAATCGCGGCTTCAAGCTCACCGGCCAGTTGGGCGATGTGATGAAAGAATCCGCCGAAATCGCCTACAGCTACATCAGCTCGAACCTGAAATCGTTTGGCGGTGACCCGAAGTTCTTCGACGAAGCCTTTGTGCATTTGCACGTGCCCGAAGGCGCCACGCCCAAAGACGGCCCGAGTGCCGGTGTAACCATGGCCAGCGCGTTGCTGTCATTGGCGCGCAACCAGCCGCCGAAAAAAGGCGTGGCCATGACCGGCGAGCTGACGCTGACCGGGCATGTGCTGCCGATTGGCGGCGTGCGTGAGAAGGTGATCGCGGCGCGGCGCCAGAAGATCCATGAACTGATCTTGCCGGAGCCGAACCGTGGCAGCTTTGAAGAGTTGCCGGAGTACCTCAAGGAAGGTATGACGGTGCACTTTGCCAAGCGCTTTGCCGATGTGGCGAAGGTGTTGTTCTGACAGTTTTGTAGCGCTTGGTGTGGCCTAATCGCGAGCAAGTCGAAACGTCGCACCGCCTCTCCCACAGGTGAATGTACTGTGGGAGCGGGCTTGCTCGCGATGGGGCCGTGTGTCACACCGTGCCTCATCTTCGATTATCCTCGCCCTTCATCGTGAATCAACGGAGACCCCATGACCGCTCCCCGCCTCCTTCTTCCCGCAAGCCTTGCCCTGCTGGCTGCGTGCGCCAGTGCGCCCAAGCAAAACGTCAGCGTGGACAACCAGAGCGCCTGCCCGCTCCAGCTTAAAACCGGCCAGAACCTGATCCTTACGTTGCCGAGCAACCCCACCACCGGTTATCGCTGGGCCATCCAGGATTCCGCCGGCGGCGTGCTGCGCGCGCTCAGCCCCGAGGTCTACAGCAGCTCGGATTCCGGCGTGATCGGTGGCGGCGGCCAGTCGACTTGGCGCTTCCAGGCATTTGCCGCCGGCCAGGGCCGCTTGCGACTGACCTCCCAACAACCTTGGGAGCCGGAAGCCGAACCGGCTGAGACCTTCGATTGCGTCATCACGGTGAATTGACCTGCGTGGAGCATCACTGCGTCGGTGTTCGATCAGACAACCCGCGCACGCGAGGGCCAACTTGGCTAAAATGCCGGTCTTTCCTCCATCGCCGCCGGACCAGTCGTGAGCAAACAACCCGATCGCCTATTCGCCCAGCCCTTGCCCCAAGTGCCGGACTTCGCCTTTAACGAGGACGTGGTGCGGGTATTCCCCGACATGATCAAACGCTCGGTGCCCGGTTACCCGACCATCGTCGAGAACCTCGGTGTGCTTGCCGCGCAGTTCGCCCAGCCCAACAGCGTGCTTTACGACTTGGGTTCGTCCCTCGGCGCGGTGACCCAGGCCCTGCGCCGGCATGTGCGCACCGACGGTTGCCGGGTGATTGCGGTGGATAACTCGGCCGCCATGGTCGAGCGCTGCCGTGAATACCTCAATGGCCAGGACTCGATGTTCCAGGAGTTGCTGCCGGTTGAGGTGATCGAGGGCGACATCCTCGCGTTGCAGTTCCAACCGGCCTCGGTGGTGGCGCTGAACTTTACCCTGCAATTTATCGCCCCGGATCAGCGCCTGGCATTGCTCGCGCGCATCCGCCAGTCGCTGCTGCCGGGTGGGGCGTTGATCCTCTCGGAAAAGCTGCGCTTCAATGACCTTGAAGAGCACGCGCTGCTGACCGACCTGCACATCGCGTTCAAACGCGCCAATGGCTACAGCGAACTGGAAATTGCCCAGAAGCGCAGTGCCATCGAAAACGTCATGAAGCCCGACAGCCTTGAGGAACACCGTGAACGCCTGCTGGCGGCCGGGTTCTCGACAGTTGTGCCGTGGTTCCAGTGTCTTAACTTTGCCTCGTTGATTGCCTTGCCATGATTGATCTGTCCCCCCTCGCCCGCCACTTGGTAGGCACGCCTTTGGCCGTTTGGGCTCAGGGCCTGCAAGCGCAACTCGATAGCAAGATGGAAAAGGGTCATGGTGACCTGGAGCGTTGGCAGAGCGCGCTGGATGCGTTGCCGGCGATCAAGCCCACCGAAGTCGACTTGCTTAACGACTTGGTGCTGGACACTGACTGCGACGACGCGACCCGCGCACAGATGCACACCGCGCTGATGGGGTTGAGCCCGTGGCGCAAAGGCCCGTTCAACCTGTTCGGTGTGCACGTCGACACCGAATGGCGCTCGGACTGGAAGTGGTCGCGGGTGGCGCCGCACCTGAATTTGCACGGCAAGCGCATTCTCGACGTGGGCTGCGGCAACGGTTATTACATGTGGCGCATGCTCGGCGCCGGCGCCGACAGCGTGATTGGCGTGGACCCAAACTGGCTGTTTTTCTGTCAGTTCCAGGCGGTGCAGCGTTACCTGTCGGCGCCCAAGGCCTGGCACTTGCCGTTCCCGTTTGAAGATTTACCGCCGAACCTGGAAGGCTTCGACACGGTGTTTTCCATGGGTGTGTTTTACCACCGCCGCTCGCCGATCGAGCACTTGCTGGCGCTGAAAGACTGCCTGGTCAAAGGCGGCGAACTGGTGCTCGAAACCCTGGTGGTAGAGGGCGACCAACAGCAAGTGCTGGTGCCGGAAGACCGCTACGCGCAGATGCGCAACGTGTGGTTCCTGCCCTCGGTGCCGGCCTTGATGTTATGGCTGCGCCGCGCGGGTTTCAGCGAGGTGCGTTGCGTGGACGTGAGCGTGACCACGGTGGAGGAACAGCGCGGCACGGCGTGGATGAAGTTCCAGTCACTGAGTGACTTCCTCGACCCTGCAGACCACAGCAAAACCATCGAAGGGCTGCCCGCGCCAATGCGCGCGGTCATCATCGCCAGGAAGTAGCCCATACCCCTGAAAAACTGCTGAGCCCCCTCCCACCTTTAAATACTCAGTGTGTTTAGAGTGTGGGCTTGGCTCGGCGGGCCTTGAAGAACTCGCTCAACACCGCGCCGCATTCCTCGGCCAGTACGCCGCCTTCATACAGCACCCGATGGTTAAGAAAGCCCTGGGTGAAAAACTGCCCCTGGCTTTGCACGATGCCCGCCTTCGGCTCCAGTGCGCCGTACACCACCCGCGCGATGCGCGAGTGCACGATCAAACCGGCGCACATGCTGCACGGTTCCAGCGTGACATACAGCGTGCTGCCCACCAGGCGATAGTTGCTGATCGCTTGCGCGGCGGCACGAATGGCGACCATCTCCGCGTGTGCGCTGGGGTCGTTGCCGCTGATCGGGCAATTGAAGCCACGGCCAATGATTTCACCGTTTTGCACCAGCACCGCGCCCACGGGCACTTCGCCCAGCGCCGCGCCTTCAGCGGCGAGCACCAGCGCTTCACGCATGAAAGCCTGGTCATGGCTGCGGTCGATAATCGCTGCGGGGCGAACCTGGCGCATCACGCCACCTCGATGGCGGCCATCAGGCCGGTTTCCATGTGGTCGATCACGTGGCAATGGAACATCCACACCCCGGGGTTATCCGCCACCAACGCCACGCGGGCGCGCTCGTTCTTGCCCAGCAGGTAGGTGTCGGTGAAGTACGGGATCACCTTGTGCCGGTTAGAGGCGATCACTTTGAAACTCATGCCATGCAGGTGGATCGGGTGCTGGTATTGGGTCATGTTTTTCAATTCAAAAATGTAGCTTTTGCCCTTCTCAAGCGTGGCAATCGGGCGGTCGGCGCAGGTTTTATCGGTGATGTCCCACGCCTTGCCGTTGATTTGCCAAAGGCTCGGCGGCTTGCCGTCATCCACCGACACGCTGCCCACCCACTCGAAATTGAAGTTGAGTTTTTCGGCATTCGCCAGGTCCGGCTCGGCAATCGGGTTGGCCGGCAGCGCCGCTGGCCATTCGCCAGGCGCGTCGGTATTGGCCACCGAACGGAAGGTGCCCAGACGCACCGGGCCGTTGCGGAGCGACAGTTCTTCGCCCGCTGGCGGCGCCTTGATCGCCAGGCATATGCGCATGCCCGGCCCGAGCCAGTATTCCTTGCCCAGCGGGCGCGGCTCGACCGGGTTGCCGTCCAGCGCGTAGATCTGCGCCTCGACACCCGGAATGTTGAGGCGGTAGGTCAGGGTGTTGTCGAGGTTGAGCAGGCGCACACGGGTAATCTGCCCAGCGGGCAAATCGACCACCGCCTGCGCCACGCCATTGATCGTCGAGAGGCGCCCGGCGGTGCCGCCACGCGCCGCCTCACGCGGCACGCTGAAGGCGACGAACGCGCCCTCTTCATCCACGTGCCAACTCTTCAGGCTCAAGGTGCGTTCGTGTTTGAAACCGGTGGGCTCGCGCTCTTCGATGATCAGCGGGCCGACCAGGCCACGGCCGAGTTCTTCGCTGCTGTTCACGTGCGGGTGATACCAGTAGCTGCCGGCGTCGGGCACGCGGAATTTGTAGTCGAAATATTCGCCAGGCAACACCGGCAATTGTGAGACGTAGGGCACGCCGTCCATCTCCAGCGGCAGGCGAATGCCATGCCAGTGAATGGTGGTGGCGACCGGCAGGTGGTTGATAAAACGTACCCGCAGCCATTCGCCCTGGCGCACCCGTAACTCGGTGCCAGGCGCCGAGTGGCCGAACGCCCATGCTTGGGTGGTGTAACCGGCGACCAGTTCAACGTCCAGCGGCGCTGCGATCAGCTCGTAATCATGCCCCGCCTCGGCCTCGGCGACTTTCCCCAGCCAGTAGCGATAGGCGCCACCGGCGCCCACGCCAACGACGGCCAGGCCTGCAAGACCACCCAGGATTTGTCGACGGGAAAAAGTGTGGGACACAACGACCTCGCGTATCGGCTGCGGGCCAGAGACCCGCAAAGGGCAGATACGATACACCTGCAATCGCTAAACAGTAAGACTTCGCATTGCCAGATATGGGAGGGGCTTGCTGTCGATGGCGGTGTGTCAGTCAAATCATCTGTACCTGACCGGCCGCCATTGGTAGCAAGCCCCCTCCTATCAAACTACAAATAACCTATTGTTTATCCGTTGTTGAGGTTATGGCTTATATCGGTTCCGCTCTTACAGCGGGTCACTTTTGAACGGCCCGAAAGCCGACCCAATCCCCCAAGCAGAATGTGGTCAAACTGTGGGAGGGGGCTTGCTCCCGATGGCGGTGGGTCAGTCAATTCATGTATCAACTGTAAAACTGCTATCGGGAGCAAGCCCCCCCCCACAACAAGCAGAAGCAGATCTACTGTGTATGCAAAATAACACCCCGAGCCCGTTTGCTGCGCGACAGCGCTACATTGAATCTCCCACACTTTGACGCTTAGTGTGTTTTCAACACGCTGCTCACTCAGCCTTTGGCAGCGGCCAGGATGAGGGCTTTCATCTCGGCAACTGCCCCTTTGAAACCGACGAACAGCGCGTGCGCGACCAGGGCGTGGCCGATGTTCAGCTCGTTGATGCCCTGGATCGCGGCCACGGCCTGCACGTTGTGGTAATGCAGGCCATGGCCAGCGTTGACGATCAGACCTTGCGCAAGGCCGCAGTTCACACCGTCGATCACGCGTTGCAGCTCATTCGCCACGTCGGTCGGGGTGGTCGCATCGGCATAACGGCCGGTGTGCAGTTCGATGGCGGGCGCGCCGACGCGGCGCGAGGCTTCGATCTGGCGCTCATCGGCATCGATGAACAGCGACACTTCGCTGCCGATGCGTGACAAGCGCTCCACCGCGGCTTTGATCCGCGCTTCCTGGCCGGCCACGTCCAGCCCGCCTTCGGTGGTCAGTTCCTGGCGGGTTTCGGGCACCAGGCAGATATGCGCCGGGCGGATGCGCTCGGCGAACGCCATCATTTCTTCGGTCACGCCCATTTCGAAGTTCATGCGGGTTTGCAGCACGTCCTTGAGCAGCAACACGTCGCGCTCCTGAATGTGCCGGCGGTCTTCGCGCAGGTGCACGGTGATGCCGTCGGCGCCCGCTTCTTCGGCATCCAGCGCGGCCTTGACCGGGTCAGGGTAACGGGTGCCCCGGGCCTGGCGCAGGGTAGCGACGTGGTCGATGTTGACGCCAAGAAGAATGCGATTGCTGGTGGTCACGGAAGCGCTCCTGAAAAGGGAAACAAACGCTGCACAGCATACACGGGGTTGTCAGGGCTTTCGAAACAACTCGCGGCTGACCAGCGGTCGCCCACCCAAGTGCACGGCCAGCGCTTGGCGCATCAAGCGTTTGGCGGCGGACAAGGCACCGGGGGCGCTCCAGTCGGCCTCGCTCATGGCCAACAACTCGGCGCCCTGGAACAGGCCCGGTTGCAGCAGGTACACGCGCTCAAGCCCGGCGTCGACTTGCAGGCGGTACATGCCGTCGGCGGCGATGGGCTCGCCGCGCAGGTCGTTGGCGAGTTCAAAGCCGTAGCCCAAATCGTCAAGCAAGCGCCATTCGAACGCACGCAGCAGCGGCTCCAACGGGCGACCTTCGGCGAGGGCCAACAGCGTGGCGGCGTAATGATCAAACACGGCCGGGTGCGGGTCTTCGGCAGGCAGCAGGCGAATCAGCAGTTCATTCAGGTAGAGGCCGCTGAACAGCGCCTCGCCATTCAGCCAGGCAGAGGTGCCAACGCTTTCCAGGCGGCCGACGTTTTTCAGCTCGCCCTTGCCGCGAAATTCCACGTCCAGCGCCACAAACGGCCGTGCCAACGTGCCCGCCTTGCCCCGCGCACTGCGCAACACCGCGCGCAGGCGGCCCTCGGGCGTGAGGAAGTCCACCAAAGCGCTGGTCTCGCGGTAGGCGCGGCTGTGCAGCACGTAGGCAAGTTGGCTGGGGGGTTGGGATTGGGACATGGGTTCTCTATCGTGAAAACAACACAAACCGAATGTGGGAGGGGGCTTGCCCCCGATGGCGGTGTATCAGTCACTTGTTGGTTAACTGAGCCACCGCTATCGGGGGCAAGCCCCCTCCCACATTTTCTGCCCTGCGGTGTGCTTACAGGTCGCCGTAGCCGAGCGAACGCAGTGCGCGCTCGTCGTCGGACCAACCACCCTTAACCTTCACCCACAGGTTGAGCATGATCTTGGAGTCAAACAGCAACTCCATGTCCTTGCGCGCTTCAGTGCCGATGCGTTTGATACGCTCGCCCTTGTCGCCGATGATAATTTTCTTCTGGCCGTCACGTTCAACGAGGATCAGCGCATGAATGTGCAGGGTCTTGCCCTGCTGCTTGAACTCTTCGATTTCGACCGTGATCTGGTACGGCAGCTCGGCGCCCATCTGGCGCATGATTTTCTCGCGTACCAGTTCGGCGGCGAGGAAGCGGCTGCTGCGGTCGGTGATCTGGTCTTCCGGGAAGAAGTGCTCGTTCTCCGGCAGGTAACCGGCGATCACGCGTTCCAGCGCTTCGAGGTTGTGACCGTGCTGGGCCGAGATCGGCATGATCTGGGCATTCGGCAGTTGTTCCTGCAACCAGCTCAGGTGCGGCATCAGCTCGGCTTTGTCTTCGATACGGTCAGTCTTGTTCAGCGCGACGATCAAAGGGCCGGTGACGTACTGCACACGCTCAAGAACCATCTGGTCTTCGTCGGTCCACTTGGTGCGGTCGACTACGAAGATGACCACGTCAACGTCTTTCAACGCAGCCGAGGCGGTCTTGTTCATGTAGCGGTTAAGCGCTTTTTCGCCCCCTTTGTGCATGCCGGGGGTGTCGACATACACCGCTTGCACGCTGCCTTCGGTCTTGATGCCGAGCATGTTGTGGCGGGTGGTTTGCGGCTTGCGCGAGGTGATCGCGAGCTTTTGGCCGAGGATGTGGTTCAGCAGCGTGGACTTGCCCACGTTCGGGCGGCCGACGATGGCAACATAGCCACAGCGTGTTGCGGTTGAATCAGTCATGGCCATTCTCCACGCCCAGGGCAATCAGTGCTGCAGCGGCCGCTACCTGTTCGGCAATACGACGGCTCACACCCTGACCTCGGCTTTTTTCATTCAGTAAGGTGATTTCACATTCCACGAAGAACACGCGGCAATGAGGCTCACCCTGTATATCCACCACTTCGTAACGTGGCAGGTCGCACCCGCGCGACTGCAAAAATTCCTGCAGGCGGGTTTTTGGGTCTTTGTTGGTGTCGACCAGCGTCAGGCTTTCGATTTCCGAAGCCAGCCAGGCGACCACACGCGCCTTGGCAGCTTCCATGCCTGCATCGAGGTAAATCGCGCCGATCAGCGCTTCAAGGGCATCGGCCAGGATCGACTCGCGACGGAAACCGCCGCTTTTCAGTTCACCCGAGCCCAGCCGCAGGTACTCGCCCAGGCCAAAGCCACGGGCCAGCACGGCCAGGGTCTCGCCCTTCACCAGGCGCGCACGCAAGCGCGACAGTTGGCCTTCACGTGCTTGAGGGAAGCGCTCGAACAGCGCCTCACCTGCGACGAAATTAAGAATGGCATCACCGAGGAATTCCAGGCGCTCGTTGTTACGCCCTGCAAAACTGCGGTGTGTGAGGGCAAGGACCATCAGTTCCTGATCCTTGAAGGTGTAGCCGAGCAGGTGCTCTAAACGACTTAGAGAAACGGTCACGGTTTATCCATACCTGGTTGATGCATATCGGGTTGGTGGCACCGGCGGCCATCGACGATTGACGCAGTGTTCAAATTCAAATCCTGGTTGGTGCAGCAGGAGTCGGACACTTGTCCAAGCCCCATAAAAGCATTCGGCGCTGTGTTCACAGCGCCGCCTGTATTACTTGATCAGCCCGACCCGCGAGAAGTTCGGCAGGTGGCTGAGCTTGGGCTCCGGCCAACTCATCCAGACCGCGAAGGCCTTGCCGACAATGTTTTCGTCGGGGACCATGCCCAGCAGGTCTTTGGGAATGTTGGGGTCATCCCAGTACCGGCTGTCGTTGGAGTTGTCACGGTTGTCGCCCATCATGAAGTAGTGCCCGGCAGGCACCTTCCACTCGCCATCAGGCGTGGCACGGTAGCGGCTCATTTCCTTGCGGATTTCGTGCTCTACCGCACCGAGTTTTTCCTGGTACAGCTCGGCGCTGCCCAAGGTGTTCGGCTCGGAGCCGAGCAATTTCTCGGCCACCGACTCACCGTTGATGAACAGTCGCTTGTCGCTGGTGTAGCGAATCACGTCACCCGGCAGGCCCACGACGCGCTTGATGTAGTTGACGTTCGGGTCGCTTGGGTAGCGGAACACCATCACATCGCCGCGCTGCGGGTCACCGACCGGGATGACTTTTTTGTCGACCACCGGCAGGCGAATGCCGTACGAAAACTTGTTCACCAGGATGAAGTCACCCACGTCCAGGGTAGGTTTCATAGAGCCCGAAGGAATCTGAAACGGTTCTACCAGGAACGAACGCAGTACCAGCACGATGAACAGCACCGGAAAGAACGACTTACCGTATTCAACCAGCAAAGGCTCTTTGTTCAGCTTCTCGACCACCGCCACATCGGGCTGGCTGACGCTGCCCTGATAAGAGGCGATAGCAGCCCGCCGACGCGGGGCGAAAAACACCAGATCGAGCAACGCCAGGAGGCCGCAAACGGCAACAGCGATGACCAGCAACAGCGGGAAATTTAGTGACATAGGACCTAACTATCCAACCTGAGCACTGCAAGGAAGGCTTCTTGTGGAATTTCCACGTTGCCCACTTGCTTCATGCGTTTTTTACCGGCCTTTTGCTTCTCAAGCAGCTTGCGCTTACGGCTTACGTCACCGCCGTAGCATTTGGCCAGTACGTTCTTTCTGAGTGCCTTGACGGAGGTCCGTGCAATGATCTGCCCGCCAATGGCGGCCTGGATCGCAACGTCGAACATCTGGCGCGGAATCAGTTCTTTCATCTTTTCGGTCAACTGACGCCCTTTGTAGTGCGCGTTTTCCTTGTGCACGATCAGCGCCAGGGCGTCGACCTTATCACCGTTGATCAGCACATCCAGCTTCACCAGATTAGCGGACTGGTAACGGTCAAAATGGTAATCCAGCGAAGCATAGCCGCGGCTGGTGGATTTGAGACGGTCGAAGAAGTCGAGAACCACTTCGTTCATCGGCAAATCGTAGGTCACTTGTACCTGGGAGCCGAGGAACAGCATGTCGTGCTGCACGCCACGCTTTTCGATACACAGGGTAATCACGTTACCCAAGTGCTCTTGCGGTACCAGAATGTTGGCCCGCACGATCGGCTCGCGCATGTCCTCAATAGAGGAGATGTCTGGAAGTTTGGACGGGTTGTCGACGTAAATCGTTTCACCGGTTTTCAGCACCAGCTCAAAAATAACCGTCGGCGCCGTGGTGATCAGGTCCAGGTCATATTCGCGCTCAAGACGCTCCTGGATGATCTCCATGTGCAGCATGCCGAGGAACCCGCAGCGGAAGCCGAAGCCCAGCGCGTCCGAGCTTTCCGGGGTGTACTGCAACGACGAATCGTTGAGGGTGAGCTTCTGCAGCGCCTCGCGGAAATCTTCGAAGTCGTCGGAGCTGACCGGGAACAGGCCGGCGTAAACCTGCGGCTGGATGCGTTTGAAGCCCGGCAGCACGTCAACGTCAGGGGTGGAGCTCAAGGTCAGCGTGTCACCTACCGGCGCACCATGAATGTCCTTGATACCGGCAATGATAAAGCCGACTTCACCGGCTTTCAGATCAGTGGTAGCGGTGTGCTTGGGGTTGAATACACCGACGCTGTCCACCAGGTGGATCTTGCCGGTGGATTTAACCAGAATTTTATCGCCCTTTTTCACACGGCCGTGGCGTACACGCACCAGGGAAACAACCCCCAGGTAGTTGTCGAACCAGGAGTCGATGATCAACGCTTGCAGCGGATCTTCGTAGTTGCCGGTGGGGGCGGGAATGGTCTTGACCAGGCGTTCGAGCACTTCATCAACGCCCAGGCCGGTCTTGGCGCTGCACTCGACGGCGTCGGTGGCGTCAATGCCGATGATTTTTTCGATTTCTTCTTTAACGCGGTCCGGATCAGCCTGTGGCAGGTCGATCTTGTTCAGTACCGGCATGACCTCAAGGCCCTGCTCGATTGCGGTGTAGCAGTTGGCTACGGATTGGGCTTCGACGCCCTGGCCCGCATCGACCACCAGCAAGGCGCCTTCACAGGCCGCAAGCGAACGGCTGACTTCATAGGTGAAGTCAACGTGGCCGGGGGTGTCAATGAAGTTCAACTGGTACTTGATGCCGTCTTTGGCAAGGTAGTACAGGGTAACGCTGTGGGCCTTGATGGTGATACCGCGCTCACGCTCAAGGTCCATGGAGTCCAGTACCTGGGCTTCCATTTCACGCTCGGCAAGGCCGCCGCACATCTGGATGAATCGATCGGCCAGCGTCGACTTGCCATGGTCAATGTGGGCGATGATGGAGAAATTGCGGATATGACTCAAATCACTCACGGATCAACACTCAAAAAGGCTGCAGGCAGATTGCCCGCTGAAAAATAGCCGGGAATTGTACCTGATGCTCGGGCCAGACGTCATCTTTGCTTGCCAGAACAAAAATGCCCCGATCTCTCGAGCGGGGCATTTTTTGTTCATAAGCGCGGTATCAACCGGCTCGGCGCAGCAACCAGAAACCCGCCACGGCGCAGATCCCCGTCGGCACCAGCACGGCAAACAGCGGCGAGAACCCGAACACCAGACTCGACGGCCCGAGCAGGTCCTGGGCGATGCGGAAGGTGAAACCGACCAGCACACCGGTGAATACCCGCTGACCCAGCGTCACGGAACGCAGCGGGCCGAAGATGAAGGAAATCGCCATCAAGACCAGCGCAGCGGTGACCACCGGCTGCAACACCTTGACCCAAAAGGCCAGCCAGTAACGACCGTTATTCAGGCCCTGGTCCTTGAGGTAGTGGATATAGCTCCACAAACCGGAGATAGGCAGGCTTTCGGGGATCATCACCACCGTATTCAGCAGTTCAGGCTTGAGGGCGATGTCCCATTGCTCGGTCGGCACGTTGATCACTTCGGTGCTGGCCTTGGTACCCTGGCCAACATTGCGGAAGTACGTGGTGGTGACCTCACTCAATTGCCACTGGCCCGCAGCGTACTGCGCGCGCTTGGCGAAACTGGAGGTCAACATGTGCCGTTCTTTGTCGAAGGTATAACGCGTTACCCCGATCAACAGGCCGCCCGGCTGCACGGCGTTGATGTGGATGAACTCATCACCCTGGCGGTGCCACAGGCCGTGCTTGGCGCTTTGCGCATCGCCCGAGCCCTGCGCCAGTGCGCGATTGGCCTGGGCAGTGGCCTCGGAAGGTGGCGCCACGTATTCGCCAATCAGCACGCTGCACGCCATCAGCAACAGCATGGGTTTCATGACCGCCCAGACAATACGGCCGATGGACACACCGGCCGCACGCATGATGGTCAGCTCACTGCTGCTGGCCAGGGTGCCCAAGCCGATCAGGCAACCGATCAGCGCGGCCATCGGCATCATGTCGTAAAGACGACGCGGTGCGGTCAAGGCCACAAAACTCAACACATCAGAGACCGTGTAGGTGTCGGTGACGTTGCCGACTTCATCAATGAAGGCAAACAACGACGCCAACCCGAGAATAATGCCCAACACCGCCAGAATCGCGAACAGAACGCTGCTACCAATGTAGCGATCAAGCTTAGCCACGGGCCAACTCCTTCAGGCCACGACGGCTCTTCATTTTCAAACGGATAGGTTCCCAGTAGAGCAGGCCGAGGCCGATCATCAGGAAGATCCCGTGCACCCACCAGAGGCCCAGAGTCGGCGACAACTTGCCCTTCTCAAGGGAGCCACGGGCGGAAATCAGGATGGTCAGGTACGCCATGTACAGCAGAATTGCCGGCAACAACTTAAGGAAACGACCCTGACGCGGGTTAACGCGCGACAGCGGCACGGCCATCAAGGTCACGATAAACACCAGCAACGGCAGCGAAATACGCCATTGCAGCTCAGCGATGGAGCGCAGTTCCTGGCTGCCGAACAGCGAGGCAGTCGGCAGTGCGTCGCGGTCAGTAACCTCTTCGCTTATTTCCGGCCTGGCGAGCATTACGCCATAAGTGTCGTACTTGATCGCCCGATAATCCGCGAGGCCAGGGCTGCCGTCGTAACGGTAGCCATGTTCGAGGATCAGGTAACGGCTGCCGTCAGGGCGCACTTCCTGGCGCCCGCTGTCGGCCACCAGAATCGAAATGCCACGGTCTTTCTGGTTCTGCCCGAGGTTTTTCTGCGAAATAAACACGCCGCCGAGGTTGGCGCGGTCATCGGTCATGGTTTCGGTGTAGGTGACCCGCGAGCCGTCGTTGAGTGCTTGAAAGCGCCCAGGTTCGAGGGTATCGAACTCGGTCATCGCGTCCTGCTTGTTCAGCAGCAACTGGAATTGCATGGCGCCTTGTGGTGCGAGGCTCATGCTCAACCAGGCCACCACCAGGGCAACACCGGCAGCCGGCACCATGGTCATGGCCAGCAGGCGTTGCTGGCTCATGCCGGTGGCCGAGAGCACGGTCATCTCACTCTCAAGATACAACCGGCCATAAGCCAGCAGAATGCCGAGAAACAGGCCAAGCGGCAGGATCAGCTGCAAGAAGCCCGGCAGACGAAAGCCCATGATCAGGAACAACGAGCCAGGGTCCAGGGCGCCCGAAGCGGCCTGAGCGAGGAATTTGACGAAACGACCACTCATGGTGATCACCAACAGCACCGCACTCACGGCACTCAGGGTCAACAGGACTTCGCGGGACAGATAACGGAAGACGATCAAACCAGACACTCCAGGGTTGTCAGGCTAAGGCGGCCAAACAAGCAAGCATACCGAGTCGACCCGATTTACACGGGCCGGCTAAAAAGATGGCGCATTATCCTGTGATTGACCGCGCCTGTCACGGTGCTTGCTCATGCGCGTGCATAAAGCGTGCTGCAAGGGTTGTCAGGCTCCGCCGGCGAGGTTCAAACTGCGGCCTTTGTCGCGGGCGGTTTACACAGCCGCCACGCTTTAAAGCCTGCGTACAAACGCCAGGCTCTCAGACCTTTATAAGGGACCCGAAAATGGAATTGGTTGTAAAAAGCGTTAGCCCCGAAACGTTGAAAACCGCCACCCTCGTGGTCGCTGTCGGCGAAGGCCGCACGCTCGGCGTTGCCGCCAAGCAACTGGATGAACTCACTGGCGGCGCGATCAGCGCCGTTCTCAAGCGCGGCGACCTGGCCGGCAAAGTCGGCCAAAGCCTGCTGCTGCAAAGCCTGCCTAACCTTAAAGCCGAGCGCGTGTTGCTGGTGGGCGTGGGCAAAGACGCCGAACTGGGCGACCGCCCGTTCCGCAAGATCATCAGCGGCATCCTCAACACGCTCAAAGGCCTGGGCGGCGCCGATGCGGTGCTGGCGCTGGACGAAATCGTGGTAAAGGGCCGCGACAGCTACGGCAAGACCCGCCTGCTGGCCGAAAGCCTGGTAGACGGCGGCTACCTCTTCGACCAGTTCAAGAGCCAGAAAGCCGAACCGCGCGCGCTGAAGAAAATCACCCTGCTGACCATCAAGGCTGCTCAGGCTGAAGTCGAGCGCGCCGTTACCCACGCGACCGCAATCGCCAACGGCATGTCCTTCACCCGCGACCTCGGCAACCTGCCGCCGAACATCTGCCACCCGACTTACCTGGGCGAGCAAGCCAAGGCGCTGGGTAAAGCGTTCAAGGGCCTGAAAGTCGAAGTGCTGGATGAAAAGAAGATTCTGGAACTGGGCATGGGCTCGTTCTACGCCGTGGGCCAAGGCAGCGACCAGCCGCCGCGCCTGATCGTGATGCAGTACAACGGTGGCAAGAAGTCCGAGAAGCCTTACGCTTTGGTCGGCAAAGGCATCACCTTTGACACCGGCGGCATCAGCCTCAAGCCCGGCGCCGGCATGGACGAGATGAAGTACGACATGGGCGGCGCTGCCAGCGTGTTCGGCACCCTGCGCGCCGTGCTCGAACTCAAGTTGCCGATCAACCTGGTGTGCATCCTGGCGTGTGCCGAGAACATGCCAAGCGGCGGCGCGACCCGTCCGGGCGACATCGTCACCACCTTGAGCGGCCAAACCGTCGAGATCCTCAACACCGACGCCGAAGGCCGCCTGGTGCTGTGCGATGCACTGACGTACGCCGAGCGCTTCAAACCGCAGGCCGTGATCGACATCGCCACCCTGACCGGTGCCTGCGTGGTTGCCTTGGGCGCTCACACCTCGGGCCTGCTCGGCAACAACGACGAACTGATCGAGCAACTGCTCAGCGCCGGCAAAGCTGCCGACGACCGCGCCTGGCAATTGCCGCTGTTCGATGAATACCAGGAACAGCTGGACAGCCCGTTCGCCGACATGGCCAACATCGGTGGCCCGAAAGCCGGCACCATCACCGCTGCCTGCTTCCTGTCGCGCTTCGCCAAGAACTTCAACTGGGCGCACCTTGACATCGCCGGCACCGCGTGGACCAGCGGCGGCAAGGACAAGGGCGCCACTGGCCGCCCGGTGCCGTTGCTGACCCAATACCTGCTGGACCGCGCCAAAGCCTGAAACTGATGATGCCGGGGTGGCCATCAAGCTGCCCCGGCCTCAGGAACCGCAATGACCCAAGTCGACTTCTATATATTGCCCAGCGCCGATCCTCTCGCGCGCCTGGACTTTGCCTGCAAACTCACCGAAAAAGCCTGGCGCATGGGCCACCGCATCTACCTGCATTGCAGCGATGGCGCCCAACGCGACGAGCTGGATGCACGCCTGTGGCGCTTCAAGGGCGAAAGCTTCGTGCCCCACGGCCCTGCCGAGTCAGAACCCGATGGCCTGGTGGTACTGGGCTTGGGCGAAAGCTGCGGCGATCACCATGACTTGTTGGTGAACCTGGACATGAAAGTACCGGCTTTTGCCAAGGCGTTTGCGCGCGTGGCAGAGGTGGTGGTGGAAGACCCGGCTATTCGTCAGGCCGCGCGGGAGAGTTTCCGTTTCTACCGCGAACAGGGCTATTCTTTGCAAGATCACCGGCTACAACGACTTTGAGTACACGATGGACACTTCCAACCCGAAAAAAAAAGACGACCATTTGCTCGATGACCTTGAGTCGATCCGCCAGTTGCTGGGTGATGATGGCTTGCAACCGCCGCTGCTGACCGATTCGGTGAAGGCTGATGTACAGATTCCGCTGTTGTTCGAGATGGTCGGTGGCAAGGCCGCTGCACCCGCGCCGGCTGTAGAACCCGCGCCGGTCGCAGCCGCCACAGAAAAAGCGCCCGACGCTTTGCTGCTGCACCTGGACAACGAACTGCGCGCGGCGGCGCAACTGATCATGCAAGACGTGATCGACGACTTCGCGCCGCACATTGAAACCGAGATCAAGCGCCGGCTGGATGCGCGGATGGAACGGCTAATCGCCACAGCCACGGGTAGTAAGTAGCGGCAAGCTTCAAGCTTCAAGCTTCAAGCTGCAAGTAAAAGCAAGAGCAAGAGCAAGAGCACTGCGGTCTGCTTGTAGCTTGTAGCTTGCCCTTTGCCGCTTGCCGCTTGTAGCTTGCGCTTTGCAGCTTGTAGCTGCCCGAGCCTTGCGCCGTTATACTTGTCGGCTTTCCTGAATAAATGCCAACTAGGGTCCCGCCGCGCATGGATAAGACCTACCAGCCGCACGCTATTGAAACCTCCTGGTACAACACTTGGGAGTCCGAGAATTATTTCGCCCCGCAAGGTGCCGGCGATTCCTACACCATCATGATTCCGCCACCGAACGTCACTGGCAGCCTGCACATGGGCCATGGCTTCAACAATGCGATCATGGATGCGTTGATCCGTTTCCGCCGCATGCAGGGCCGCAACACCCTGTGGCAACCGGGCACCGACCACGCCGGTATCGCCACGCAGATGCTGGTGGAACGCCAACTCGAAGCCACCGGCCAAAGCCGTCATGACTTGGGCCGCGAGAAATTCCTGGAAAAAATCTGGGAATGGAAAGACCAGTCCGGCGGCAATATCAGCCGTCAGATCCGTCGCCTCGGTTCGTCCGTCGACTGGAGCCGCGAGCGCTTCACCATGGACGACGGCCTGTCCGAGTCGGTGAAAGAAGCCTTCGTGCGCCTGCATGAAGACGGCCTGATTTACCGCGGCAAGCGCCTGGTCAACTGGGACACCAAGTTGCACACAGCAATTTCCGACCTCGAAGTGGAAAACCACGACGAGAAAGGCTTCCTGTGGAACCTCAAGTACCCGCTGGCCGACGGCGCCAAGACCGCTGAAGGCAACGACTACCTGATCGTCGCCACCACCCGCCCGGAAACCATGCTTGGCGACGCCGCCGTCGCGGTTAACCCGAACGATGAACGCTACCAGGCACTGATCGGCAAGTTTGTCGAACTGCCGCTGGTGGGTCGTCGCATCCCGATTATCGCAGACGACTACTGCGACCCTGAATTCGGCACCGGCTGCGTGAAAATCACCCCGGCCCACGATTTCAATGACTACGAAGTCGGCAAGCGCCACAACCTGCCGCTGCTGAATATCTTCGACAAGAACGCCGCTGTATTGCCGGCCTGCCAGGTGTTCAACCTCGACGGCACGCTGAACGACAGTATCGACGGCAAGATCCCGGCCGAATACGCCGGCCTTGACCGTTTTGAAGCGCGCAAGCAAATCGTTGCCGCCTTCGATGCCGCCGGCTTGCTGGTCAGCGTCGACGACCACGGCCTGAAAGTGCCGAAGGGCGACCGCTCCGGCACCATCATCGAGCCGTGGCTGACCGACCAGTGGTACGTGTCGACCAAGCCGTTGGCCGAGCCTGCGATTGCTGCCGTTGAAGATGGCCGTATCCAGTTCGTGCCCAAACAGTACGAAAACATGTACTTCTCGTGGATGCGTGACATCCAGGATTGGTGCATCAGCCGTCAACTGTGGTGGGGCCACCGCATTCCGGCCTGGTACGACGAGTCGGGCAAGGTCTATGTAGGCCGTGATGAAGCCGAAGTACGTGCCAAGCACAACCTCGGCGCAGACATCGCGCTGCAACAGGACAACGACGTACTCGACACCTGGTTCAGTTCGGGCCTGTGGACGTTCTCGACCTTGGGCTGGCCGCAACAGACCGAATTTCTCAAGAAATTCCACTCCACCGACGTGCTGGTGACCGGTTTCGACATCATTTTCTTCTGGGTTGCCCGGATGATCATGCTCACCATGCACTTGGTGAAGAACGAGGACGGCACGCCGCAAGTGCCGTTCAAGACCGTGTATGTGCACGGCCTGGTGCGTGATGGCCAAGGCCAGAAGATGTCCAAGTCCAAGGGCAACGTGCTGGACCCGCTGGACATCATCGACGGTATCGACCTGGAAACCCTGGTGCAAAAACGCACCTCGGGCCTGATGCAGCCGAAACTGGCGAAAAAGATCGAGAAGCAGACCCGCGACGAGTTCGCCGACGGCATCGCCAGCTACGGCACCGATGCCTTGCGCTTCACCTTCTGCTCGCTGGCGTCTACCGGTCGCGACATCAAGTTCGACATGGGCCGCGTCGAAGGCTATCGCAACTTCTGCAACAAGATCTGGAACGCCGCGCGCTACGTGCTGGATAAAGGCGAAGACTGCGGCCAGAACGGCGAAGCCTATGAGCTGTCGCTGGCCGACCGCTGGATCATCTCGCAGCTGCAACGCACCGAAGCCGAAGTGACCCGCCAACTCGATCAGTTCCGTTTCGACCTGGCTGCACAGGCCTTGTACGAGTTCATCTGGAACCAGTATTGCGACTGGTACCTGGAACTGTCCAAGCCGGTGCTGTGGGACGAAAACGCGCCGGTCGAACGCCAGCGCGGCACCCGTCGCACCCTGGTGCGCGTGTTGGAAGTGGCGCTGCGCCTGGCGCACCCGTTCATGCCGTTCATCACCGAAGAAATCTGGCAGCGCCTGGCGCCGCTGGCCGGTATCGAAGGCAAAACCATCATGCTGCAGCCTTGGCCAGTGGCCAATGAAGCGCGCATCGATGAAGCGGCCGAAAGCGATATCGAATGGCTCAAGAGCCTGATGCTCGGCACGCGCAACATTCGCGCCGAGATGAACATCGGCCCGGGCAAGCCACTGGCGGTGTTCGTGAAGAACGCCAGTCGCGAAGACGAGCGTCGCCTCACCGAAAACGATGCGCTGCTCAAGAAGCTGGCGAAGCTGGAATCGATCACCGTGTTGGCAGCGGGCGTCGAAGCGCCGCTGTCGGCGACTGCGCTGGTCGGCGACATGGAAGTGCTGGTGCCAATGGCCGGCCTGATCGACAAGGGCGCCGAACTGGCGCGTCTGGACAAGGAAATGCTGCGCCTGCAAGGCGAAGTGCAGCGCGTGGGCGGCAAGTTGTCCAACGCGGCATTCGTCGACAAGGCACCGGCTGAAGTGATCGACAAAGAGCGCGCCAAATTGGCCGAGGCTGAACAGGCCTTGAGCAAGTTGGCCGAGCAATACGCGCGGATTTCCAGCCTGTAAGGTGCAAGCCCGCATGAAAAAAGAGACCTTCGGGTCTCTTTTTTTTGCCCCGGCACTGCTGATTCCAAGCTCAAGCCCAGTCAATGTGGGAGGGGGCTTGCTCCCGATGACGGTGGCTCAGTCACAGATACAGTGGCTGACACACCGCCATCGGGAGCAAGCCCCCTGCCACATTTGACCCTGATGGACTCAGGTGTGTGACAATAGCCGCCACTTTTGAAACAACGCCAGAATCGACGCAGCCCATGACCGCCCCCACTACGCCCAAACCTTCGCGCAAGAAGCCTAAAACCGCAGCCACGGCCAAGCCCGTCGCGCCGCGCAAAGAGGCCACCTTGCACCCGCGCAACCGCCACCAGGGCCGTTACGACTTCCCGGCGCTGATCAAGACCACGCCGGAACTGGCGAAATTCGTGATCCTCAACCCGTACGGCAAGGAAAGCATCGACTTCGCCAGCCCGGACGCGGTGCGGGTGTTCAACCGGGCGCTGCTTAAAGCCTTCTATGGCATCCAGCATTGGGATATTCCAGCCGATTACCTGTGCCCGCCAGTGCCGGGGCGTGCCGATTACGTGCACTTCCTCGCCGACCTGCTGGCCAGCGTCAACGACGGCGAGATTCCGCGCGGCGCGCCGGTCAAGGTGCTGGACATCGGCATGGGCGCCAACTGCGTGTACCCGCTGATCGGTTACAGCGACTACCGCTGGCACTTCCTCGGTTCGGAAGTCGACCCGACGGCCGTGGCTGCTGCCAAAGCCATCGTGCAGTCCAACGGGCTGAACAAGGCCATCCAGCTGCGCCAGCAAACCAATCCCAAGCAGATTTTGCTGGGCCTGCTGGAGCCGGGCGAACGGTTCGACCTGACCATGTGTAACCCGCCGTTCCATGCCTCCATGGACGAAGCCACCAAGGGCAGCGAGCGCAAATGGCGCGCACTGGGCCGGGCCGACCCGAAACGCACGTTGCCGGTACTGAACTTCGGTGGCCAATCGGCCGAGCTGTGGTGTGAAGGCGGCGAAGTGCGCTTCGTGACGCAACTGATCGCCGAGAGCGCGCACTTCCAGCACAAAGTGCTGTGGTTCAGCACCTTGGTCTCCAAAGCCTCCAACTTGCCGGCCATCGAAATCGCGCTGAAAAAGGCCGGTGTCCTCGAAAGCCAGGTCGTCGAGATGTCCCAAGGCCAGAAGCAAAGCCGCTTTGTGGCCTGGACCTTCCAGACCAAGAGCGAGCAGCAAGTGTGGCGCCAGCGCTGGGCCCGCAAAGACTGATCAGCAAATCGCAGGCAACAAAAAACCGTGCCCGGATCGCTCCGGAGCACGGTTTTTTTTGCTGCGTCTTACTTGTTAACAGCGTCGGTCAGGCCTTTGGCCACAACCAGCTTGATAACTTTCTTGGCAGCGATTTCGATGGCAGCGCCAGTCGAAGGGTTACGGCCAGTACGGGCAGGACGCTCGGTCACTTTCAGTTTGCCAACGCCTGGCAGAGTGATTTCGCCGCCGTTTTCCAGCTGGTCAGCAACAACTTGGCTCAGTTGGTCCAGCAGAGCACGCACGGTAGTTTTCGGTGCGTCTACTGCTTCAGCCAGGTCAGCGATCAGTTGGTCTTTAGTAATAGCCATTGTGGTGTTCCTTCCCTATCAAATTCATATGGATTGCAGAGTGCAGTGTCAGCCTTCGAGCCCGACCATCAAGGCCTGGCAACCCCGGCTATAACCACGGAGATCGGGGTTATAGATGCTTGAAACAGGGATTGGTTCGACCTGACAGATGCTGAATGCACGCTTAACGCCGAGACTTGGCGTAAGACGGGGCAAAACTAGCACAGAGACGGGGAAATATCCGCCTCAACATACCCATTTGGTCAGCTTTATCGCTCTAAACCGTGAAAAAAAGGCATATAGGCCGTCAGAGGGCACCCAAAACGCCCTTCGAAGCGTGCCATGCCCAACGGGTGCGGTACACTGGGCGACTTTTCGGGGAGGCCAACCGCTCCCCTTCAACCAGCCGAGAAGCCTATGCCGATCCGTCACTGCATCGTCCACCTGATCGACAAAAAACCCGACGGCACACCCGCAGTTCTCCACGCCCGCGACTCTGAGCTTGCCGAGTCCGCCGCCATCGAGAACATGCTTGCCGACCTCAACGAGAGCTACAACGCCAAGCAAGGCAAGGCCTGGGGTTTCTTCCATGCCGAGTCCGGCGCGCACCCGTTCAGCGGCTGGTTGAAGGAGTATTTCGACGGCGGCCAGGATTTCACCCGCTTCAGCCGCACGGCGGTCGAGCACCTGCAGAAGCTGATGGAAGAATCCAACCTCTCCACCGGCGGCCACGTGCTGTTTGCCCACTACCAACAAGGCATGACCGACTACCTGGCCATCGCCTTGCTGCACCACAGCGAAGGCGTGGCGGTGACCGACGACCTCGACGTGACCGCCTCGCGGCACCTGGACCTTGGCCAATTGCACCTCGCCGCACGCATCAACGTCTCCGAATGGCAGAACAACAAGCAGTCCAAGCAGTACATCTCGTTTATCAAAGGCAAGAACGGTAAAAAAGTCTCGGAGTACTTCCGCGACTTTATCGGCTGCCAGGAAGGCGTCGACGGCCCCGGCGAAACCCGTACCTTGCTCAAGGCCTTCAGCGACTTCGTTGAAAGCGAAGACCTGCCCGACGAATCCGCCCGCGAAAAAACCAAAACCCTGGTCGACTACGCGAGCAGCCAAGCCAAGCTCGGCGAGCCGATGGGCCTGGAAGAACTCTCGGGCTTGATCGATGAAGATCGGCCAAAAGCGTTCTACGACCATATTCGTAACAAGGACTACGGCCTGTCGCCGGAGATCCCCGCCGACAAACGCACCCTTAACCAGTTCCGCCGCTTCACCGGTCGCGCCGAGGGCTTGTCGATCAGCTTTGAAGCGCACCTGCTGGGCGACAAGATCGAATACGACGAAGCCGCCGGCACGTTGATCATCAAGGGTTTGCCAACGCAACTGACCGACCAGCTCAAGCGCCGTAACTGATGCTCGGCGGGGTTCTTAAAAAAGTCCTGCTGGTATTGCTGGTGGTGGTGGCGATCCAGAACTGGGGCAAGATCGAGCGGCTGTTCAACCCCTCGCAGGTAGTGTCGGAGCAGGTGCGCAACTCTGCTCGCGTGGTGCTCTATTCGACCGAGTGGTGTGGCTACTGCAAACAGATCCGGCGCTTTCTGGACCAGAAAGGCGTGCCGTATCAGGCGCTGGACATCGAGAAGGACGCCCAGGCGCGCAAGGCCTACGAGGCCTTGGGTGGCGGCGGCATTCCGTTTGTTGACGTGAATGGCACGTTGATTCGCGAGTTCAACGCTGAAACGATCATGGCGGCGTTGAAGTAACCCACTCTCGACACCCGGCCAATCAATTGTGAAAGCAGTCGACCGCGTTAGACCTGTGCCTAGCGCAGCACGATCATGCGGCCCAACAGGCTGTGCTGCTCAAACCCCAACACGGCCTGCAAGGCATTCAGCACCGCCTGCGGGTCTTTGCTGGGAAAGCTGCCGCTGACGCGTTTGGCGCCCATTTCATCGTTCAGCAGCAGGATACGGCCAGGGTAATAACGGCCCAGGTCCTGAACCACTTCGGCCAACGGCACTTTGTAGTAATTCAGCCAACCATCACGCCAGGCCAGGCGTGATTCGCTGTCGACCGCTTGCAGGCCATAGGCGACACCTTCGGCGTAAGCCACTTGCTGGCCTGCGCTCAGAATTTGCTGCCGGCCCTGCCTGGACGGCGTCACGCCCACGCGACCAGAGAGCACGGTCACCTGAGCCCCGGCCGGTTGCAGGCGCACTTCGAATTGCGTGCCCAGCACCCGCGCTTCACCGCTGCCGGCCTCGACCACAAACGGCTGGCCGGTGTGGGTCACGCTGAAAAACCCGGCACCGCGGCGCAGTTGGATATGCCGCTCGCCGTGGCTGAAATCCACGGCGATGGCGCTGTCGGCATCCAGCGTGACCTGCGACTGATCGGCCAGGGTCACGGTTTTCACTTGCCCCGGCGCCGTCACATAGTCGGCGCCCAGATCATCGACCCAGCGCGACGGCTGCCAGCCGCCGCCCATGCACACCATCACCAGCAAGCAGGCGGCCATGGCTAACGCGCCAGACCAGCGCACAGCACGCGCGCGTTTGGAGGGGTTCATTGCATTGAGGTAGCCCTGCAAGGCCAGCGCCTCTTCGTTCGCCAGTTTGCGCGCCGGCACTTCGCTCAACTCCCACAGCACCTGGGCCTGTGCATAGGCCTCGACGTGCGCAGGGTCGGCGCGCAACCAGTGGCTGAACGTAGCCTGGTCGCCACTGCTGGGCTGATCGTGCAGCAAGCTCAGCCAGTCGAGTGCGGCCTGCTCCTGGGCGGGCGTGGGGGTAACGTTCACGGTGCTTTCCCTGGCGTGCGTGGGGGCGATGGTTCGCGAAGGCTGGCCTTGCAGGCTTCGAGGGCACGCATCATATGTTTTTCCACGGCACTTTGGGACAGCCCCATGGCCTTGGCGATTTGCGCGTATTTGCGGCCGTGGATGCGGTTGAGCAGGAAAATCTGCCGGGTGCGCTCGGGCAAACTGCGCAAGGCGGCTTCGACATGCCTTAAATCGTTGCCCGCCTCCAGCGCGGCCTGCGGCTCCCAACCCTGGTTGTGCTGTTGCTCGGGCAGCCAGCCTTCGTTACTGCGCACGCGCGCGCCCTCGCTGCGCAAGTGGTCGATGGCGATGTTACCGGCGCAGCGCAACAGGTAGGTGCTGAGTTCTTCGACCTGCACCAATGGCCTGCGCCAAAAACGCAGAAACAGGTCTTGTACCAAGTCGGCCGCGGTGGCGCGGCAGCCCACGCGTCGGCTCACCAGGGCTTCCATTTGCGAGCGCTGCGACAAAAACACCTGCAAGAAATACGCACGTCCCCCGGCCGCATCGGTCTGCGGGCTGTCTTGGGATTCCGGCGGGGTGCTGATCATCATGGAAGGCTCAGAATAAGGCGACGGCCGCAACCGGGCTGGCCAGCAGGCCGACGCCCGCCAGCATCAAGGCCAACCTTGGCCGATACGGCAACAGCAACACCAGCAGCAATGCGCTGAACATCAACACCGCACACCACTCCACCAAGCCCTGGCCCCAGCCTGAGGCTGCCACCGCAGGCACAATCGACAACAGCAACAGCGACCAACCGGCCACGCGCAACGCAAGGCGCCTGCGAGGCAATAACGTGCTGTGCAGCAACTCGCCGTGGTGGCGGTCGGTGGACAAGCACAGCGCGGTAAACCCGGCGTAGCACATCAGCAGTGCGAGCAGCATTCAGTTAGCCTCTTGCTTGAGCGTCAATGCCCGCGCGCGCCCGGCCTTGGGTTGCGGCGCTGCGCGGTGCTGCATTTTCCAGGCGGCCCAGCCAAGGAACACGCCGCTGGCCAGGCAGGTCAGGTCGAAACCGGCCATGGCCCAGTCGCCTCTGGCCACGGACACGCCCAAGTGGTGTGAGGTGGTCAGCGCATTGAGCAGTGGAATCGACACAAACAGCAGCGCGCCAAAGCTCAATTGCTCCACCCAACCCCGGCGACCTCGACGAAGTACCGCGTGCAACAGGCTCAGGCCCCAGGCAGCGAAGAACGCCTGCACTTCCCAGTCGGAGCGCTCGGCGAAATTCACCGGCAACAGTCGGTTGGCCCAGAAAAACGCCGCGATGGCGATCATCAGCCCAGTCATGCTGGCCATATTCAGCACTTCCACCAGCCGCAACTCGAACGGCATCACCTTGGTTTTAGCGTGCTTGAGCTGGCGCTTGCCGAGCCAGATCACAAGGCCCGTGCCGATCATCGCCGTGCCCGCCAGGCCGCAGATAAAGTACAGCCAGCGCAGCACCGGGCCAGCGAAGTGGCCCATGTGCAGACCATAAAAACTGCCGCCGATGGCCGACGCCAGCGATTGCTCGCCACTCACTCGCAGCAATTCGCCGGTGGTGCCGTTGAACGACACGGTGCTGCCGAAATCATTCACCACGCGGTCGGAACCTGCGCGAAGCACATTCACCGAGGCGTTCACATCACTCGGGTTATTCACCACCAGACGGCCAACATGCCCGCCCGCCCACTGCTCGCGCGCTTGCTGGTACATCGGCAATAACGGCAGCAATTTACCCGGCTGGCCCAGCGCCGGCGCGTTGTTGGTAGCGGGGAACACCTCATTGAAATACGCCCGACTGTCGCCGCCGTAGGAAGCAAGGATCGGCGCCGGCATCACCATGCTCATGAAAATCACCAGGCTGCTGTAGGTGATCATCAAGTGAAACGGCAGCACCAGCACGCCGACTGCGTTATGCCCGTCCAGCCAGGAGCGCTGGCCTTTGCGCGGGCGGAAGGTGAAGAAGTCCTTGAAGATTTTCTTGTGGGTGATGATGCCGGTGATCAGCGCGACAAACATCACCATCGCGGCGATGGTCGACAGCCAGCGGCCCCATGGGTGAGGCATTTGCAACTGGAAGTGAAAGCGATAGAAAAATTCGCCGCCCTTGCTGTCGCGGGCCTGGACCGGTTGAGCGGTGACCGGGTCGAGGACTTTTTGAACGAAGTCGCCGCGCTTGCCGGGGTCGACGTTGTCTTGCCACATCACCGACAGGCCAGGGGTGCGGCTGTCCGGCAGGCTGATAAACCAGCGCGCGGCATTAGGCGCCTGTTGCTGCAAATAGGTTTGGGCGGCGGCAAGGCTGCGGGCATCGTCCAACGGGTACGCCTGCACCTCGGGCTGCATCCAGTGGCTAATTTCATCCTTGAAATAGGACAAGGTACCGGTCAGGAAAATCGCAAACAGCAGCCAGCCAAAAATCAAACCGGCCCAGGTGTGCAACCAGGCCATGGCCTGACGAAAGCCCTCTTTCATGTGCGTGCCATCCACAAGCCCACACCCGCCAGAGTCGCAAACAGTGCACAGGGCAGCATCACGCCCAACCAGGCGCGCAACGCCGTGCGGCAGGCAAAGCACCAAAGCACGGCCAGCAGATAGAACACAAACGAACTCATCATGCCGGTGACCACCGCGTCTGCGCGGGCGACCGGCAGCCACAGCGCCAGGCAAATGCTCGCCAAAGAAGCCATCAAATAGCCGCCCACCACGGCAGCCAGTACGCGTGACGTAACGGCCAGACGGTAGGTAACGGGCAGTGAGCTTTTGCTTTTCATGCAGGAGGCGCCAGGTTCGTCAGCGCGCAATATTAATGATAAATATTCTCATAAGCAAAAGAGAACGGATGAATCACCGCCAAAGCGCGATTGCCGAACCTGGCCATGCGCCCTACAATGCGAACAGTTCTTGTTCTCTAAAACCTGCCGATGCTCGCCTGCATGCGGCGAAGGGTGATCGCGTTGCAGCCGTCCAACACCGTCGAAGTCTTGTACCACGACCATCACCACTGGCTCACCGGCTGGTTGCGACGCAAGCTCGGCTGCCCGGAAAGCGCGGCCGACCTGGCCCAAGACACCTTTATACGGGTGCTTAGCGCACGCGAAACGCCAACGCTGATCGAACCCCGCGCCTTTCTCACCACCGTGGCCAAGCGCGTATTGTTCAACTTTTACCGTCGCCAGGACCTCGAGCGCGCCTACCTCGATGCCTTGGCGCAAAGCCCTGAACACGTGGCGCCGTCGGAAGAAGAACGCGCGATTATCCTGCAAACCCTGCTGGAGCTCGACCAACTGCTCGACGGCCTGCCCGCTCTGGTCAAGCGCGCGTTCCTGCTGGCCCAGCTCGACGGCCTTACTTACGCGCAAATTGGCTGTGAGCTGGGCATCTCTATCGCCACCGTCAAACGCCACCTGAATAAAGCCGCCATGCGCTGTTACTTCGCCTTATGAATTTTTCTACGCAGGTGGCCGAGCAAGCCGTGCATTGGCTGATGGAAATGCAGCAAGGCGCGCTCAACCCGCGCCAGCAAGCGGCCTGGCAACAATGGCTGGCAGCGCACAGCGAACATCAACGCGCGTGGGACCACATACAACGCGTCAACCAGCGCCTGCGTGGCATGCCTTCGCCACTGGCGCATGCGGCGTTGAATGCGCCGACATCACGCAGCCGGCGCCAGGCGCTCAAGCTGATGCTGATTCTCGGCGCCGGTTCTGCCGCGGCCTGGAGCCTGCGCCAGCAGCATATCTTGCCGCCGCTGACCGCCGACTACCGCAGCCCCATCGGCGAGCGCCGCAAGGTGCAATTGGCCGATGGCAGCCAATTGCAGCTCAACACCGGCAGCGCAGTGGACGTGCATTTTGATGGCGTCGCGCGGGTTATCCGCCTGCTGGAAGGCGAGATATTGCTGACCAGCCGCGCCGGCACTGCGCCGCTGCAGGTGCTGACCGGCCAAGGCCTGCTCAGCAGCCAGGCGGCTCGGCTGAATGTGCGCCAGTTCAATGACCACACCCAATTGGCGGTTTTCGAAGGCCGCGTCGAGGTGATGCCCAACCGCTACAGCGGCCTGCCGCTGAGCGTCGAGGCCGCGCGCCAGGTCAATTTCACCCGCAAAGGCTGGGACACGCCGCGCCCTGTCGACGCCAACAGCGGTGCGTGGGGCGACGGCATGCTGGTGGCTGCGCACATGCGCCTGGAGGATTTTCTGGCCGAGTTGGGCCGCTACCGTCGCGGGCAGCTTAACTGCGACCCGCAAGTGGCCAACCTGCTGCTGTCCGGCAGTTACCCGCTGGACGACAGCGAACGTATTCTCGACCTGTTGGAGGTCAGCCTGCCGGTTCACGTGCGGCGTTTTACCCGCTATTGGGTGACCGTGCAGGCACGCGCGTAATTTTTTTCGACTTTATTCAAAATACTCTGAGCCGTTTTCCACACCTCGCGTGACAGAGAAGGAAAGCCACCTTGATCCTTCCTTCTCAGGACCGCCCTTAATGCCCCAGCAACCGACCCTTCTCGCCCGCACCTTGCGCCAACTGCTACTCGGCGCCAGCCTCAGCCTCAGCGCACTGCCGCCGGTAATGGCGGCCGATGCCAAGCCGTATCACATCGCCCCGGCGTCGCTGGAAGCGGCTCTTAATCAATTCGGGCGCGAGTCGGGCGTGTTGATTTCGTTCGGCTCAGAGGTCACGGCGGGCCTGCAGAGCCGTGGTTTGTCGGGCAATTTCAGCACCGCTGAAGGGCTGCAAAAACTCCTCGAAGGCACCGGCCTGCAAGCGCGCGCCGAGGGCGACAACGCCTACAGCGTGCAACCGGCCAGCGCGCCCGCCACCCTTGAGCTGCAAACCTCCAGCGTGGTCGGCGACTGGCTCGGCGACGCGGCGCAAACCAACGTGTTCGAACACGCCGGCGCGCGTGACGTGATCCGCCGCGAGGAGTTCGAGCGCCAGGGTGCCACTCAAGCCCGCGACGTGCTCAACCGCATCCCCGGCGTCAACGCACCGGACAACAACGGCACCGGCAGCCATGACATGGCGCTGAACTTCGGTATTCGCGGGCTCAACCCACGCCTGGCGTCGCGCTCCACCGTGCTGATGGACGGCATCCCGGTGCCGTTTGCGCCGTATGGTCAACCGCAACTGTCCTTCGCGCCGATCAGCATGGGCAACATGGACGCCGTGGACGTGGTGCGCGGCGGCGGCGCGGTGCGCTACGGCCCGCAAAACGTCGGCGGCATCGTCAACTTCGTGACCCGCGCGATCCCGGATGCGCCAACGGTCAAAGGCGGCTTGCAGACTGAAACCAGCCCGTCTTCCAGCCACGACGGCTTCAAAACCACCGGCAACCTGCTGGCCGGCGGCACCGCTGACAATGGCCTCGGCGGCGCGATCCTGTACTCCGGCACGCGTGGCGGCGACTGGCGTGAAAACAGCAACACGCGTATCGACGACCTGATTCTCAAGGGCAAATACCAACTGGACGACGCCAACAGCTTCAATGCCATGGCGCAGTACTACGAAGGCCAGGCCGATATGCCGGGTGGCTTGAACGTCAAGGACTACAAGGCTGATCCGTACCAGTCGACTCGCCCCTACGACAAATTCTGGGGCCGCCGTACGATGTTCAACGCCGGTTACCGCTACCAGGAAGACCGCCGCGAATTCACCGCCAACACCTTCTTCACCACCACCTTGCGTAATGGCTACCTCGACCAGGGCAACTTCCTCTCGCTGTCGCCGCGCGAGTACTGGGTACGCGGCCTGGAAACCCGCTTTGCGCAAGGCTTCGACCTCGGCCCGAGCAGCCATGAAGTGGGCATCGGCTACCGCTACATCAACGAAGCCGGCCACGAATTGCGCTACCGCACGCCGATCACTGCCAACCAGCAAATGCCCGACACCAGCAGCCGCAACGACCGCGACACGCGTGGCGCCACCGAGGCCAATGCGTTTTTCGTCGATGACCGCATTGATATTGGCAAGTGGACCATCACCCCGGGCGTGCGCTACGAGATGATCGAGTCGCAGCAGACCAACAACCTGACCAACGTGAAGTACAAGGGCGACTACAACACCGCGCTGCCGGCGTTGAACGTGCTCTACCACCTCACCGCAGACTGGAACCTTTACGCCAACACCGAAGGCTCGTTCGGCAGCGTGCAGTACAGCCAAATGCCGAACCGCGTGACCAGCGGCGAAGTGAAACCGGAAAAGGCGCGCACCTGGGAACTCGGTACGCGCTATGACAACGGCACGTTGCGCGCGGAGATCGGCGCGTTCCTGATCAACTTCGACAACCAGTACGACAGCAACCAGACCAACGATTCGGTGATCGCGCGTGGCGAAACGCGCCACCAAGGCATCGAGTCGAGCATCAACTATGCGCTCGACGGGTTGAGCCCGGCGCTGGCAGGTTTTGATGTGTACGCCACCTACGCCTACGTCGATGCGACCATCCGCGAAGACGGCGCGAACAAAGGCAACCGCGTGCCCTTCTCGTCCAAGCACAAAGGCACCTTGGGCGTCGGTTACACCGAAGGCCGCTGGAAGCTCAACCTGGACAGCAGCTACCAGAGCAGCCAGTTCGCCGACAACGCCAACACCCAGGCCGAAAGTGCCGACGGCAGTACCGGGCGCATCCCCGGTTACATGCTGTTCAGCAGCCGCGCGGCGTATGACTTCGGCCCACAGCTGTCGGACTTGAACGTGGCGGTCGGTGTGAAAAACATCCTCAACAAGCAGTACTACACGCGCTCGTTCGACGACAACAACAAAGGCAAGTACGTAGGCGAGCCGCGCACGGTGTACGTGCAAACCTCCATCGCGTTCTAACCGGGTGCCAGGCTTTTGGCCGCTGTAACAAAAACGGGCCTGCAATCGCAGGCCCGTTTTAGTAGGGATCAAAGAACTGTCAGCTATCCGTTGTTAAACACGGCGCGTTCTTTTTCCAGAAACTCCTGTTCAAGCTCATCTTCGTTGACTTTGATGGTCGGCTGGGTTTTCCCGGCAGCGCGCGGCTTGCCTTGCAGTTTGCCAAACAGATGTTCCAGCGCATGGTCGAGCTTGTTGGCGGCGCCGTCGATCGCCTGTTCAAGCGTATCGGCCTTGTGCAGCACAGAGACCGGCTGATGGCCCTTTGGCCGTGCTTCCAGGCGGCAGCTTAAATCGTGAGGACCGGGCTTGTCGCCGTTCTCATCTTTCAGGTAGACCTCAACCCGGGTCAGGTCTTCTTCATAACGTTCGAGCGTGCTCTCAATGGTAGTACGTACCCACTCCTCCAGTCGGATGCTGCTTTCAATATGGTTATCGCTATTGACTTGGATTTGCATAGTTCTTCCCTTATTTCAGCTAGCTCGCGAGAGGCCACAACTGCAACACCGGTACGGTGTAACGATGACCTCTTGATTACACAATTGAGCACTCGGAAGAACATTTCAAGCCCTTTGCAAAGATAAATCCCACATTACAAATTAAGTCTGACGAGGAGCAAAAACGCTGTTAGGGTGGGGAGTTAGTTACATCTGCTTACGCCAAACGATCCGTATAAGTGCCCTCTCCCAACGGGTGCAAAACGCGAAAAACCCCCGCTTCCTCCACCAGCCAGTCATGCACCGCGCGCACGCCCGGATGGTTCAACGCACCTGGCGCATACAGCAACACGTAACGTTTGTGGTTCGGCACGGCGAGGCCGAACGGCACGATCAAGGTGCCGCGCTCCAGCTCATCGTTAAGCAAGGTGCGCCGCGCGATGGCCACGCCCATGCCGGCAATGGCGGCCTCGATGGTCAGGTGGTTGCGATTGAAGGTATGCCCGCGCCGTACATCAGCGCCGTGGTAGCCGATGGCATTCAGGTAAAACTCCCACTCGGCATACTCATAACTCCCACGCCAGGCAGTGATGTCGTGCAACAGCGGAAAATGCACCAAGTCGGCCGGGCCATGCAGCGGTGGTCGACCGCGCAGCAAACTGGGGGCGCACACCGGAAAAATCTGCTCATCAAGCAAGGCTGTGGATAACAGGCCGGGGTAACTGCCGTCATTCAAGTCGATGGCCAAGTCAAAATCGCCCTCGTGCAGGGCAACGCTGCTGTCTTCGGCCACCAGGCGCAGCTGGATGTCCGGGAAACGTTGTTGCAAGCGCGGCAAACGCGGGGTCAGCCACTTGCCGAGGAACGAGGGAATCGAACGCAGGCGCAACGTGCCGCTGATCATGCCCGCGTCCAACCGCTGCAACTCGGCATCAATGCTGCCGTAGGCCTCGGCCACTGTCGCGGCCAAGCGCTGCCCCTCGGCACTCAGTTCCACGCCGCGCGCGCGCCGGTGAAACAGCCGAAAGCCCAAACGTTCCTCCAACTGACGAATTTGCTGGCTCACCGCCCCGGGCGTGATGTGCAGCTCTTCGGCGCAGCGGGTGAACGACAAATGCCGCGCCGCACAGGAAAAAACGTGCAGCCAGACATACGTTTGAGCATGCAGAGGGCGAGCCATAGTGTTTAGTCCTGCTAAAGGGTGTCTTAGGATAATTCGTTGGTCAGTGCCAATCCAGAGGGTCAGTATCGCGCTAATCCCGCCTGCGCTACAAAACATGGCAGCGAATTCTTTTGCATTGCTTGTAAGGCTTAAGCATGGCTATCAGCGTTTTCGATCTATTCAAAGTCGGCATCGGCCCCTCCAGCTCGCACACCGTTGGCCCCATGCGCGCGGCGGCGACCTTTGCCCACGCGCTGGCAGGCCAACAACTGCTGAGCGCCACGCGCCGTGTCGAAGTGCGCCTCTATGGCTCGCTGTCTGCCACCGGCATCGGCCATGCCACCGACCGCGCCTGCGTGATGGGCTTGATGGGTGAATGGCCGGATCAGGTCGATCCCGCCTCGATAAACACGCGTATCCAGCAACTGCGCGACTCCGGCAGGCTGCTACTGACTGGCAAACAGGAGATTGCCTTCAACTGGCGCACCGACCTCCTGCTGCTGAACGAAAGCCTGCCCTACCACCCCAACGCCATGTCCCTGCACGCGTATGGCGACAACGGCCTGCTCAGCGAGCAAACCTATTACTCGGTGGGCGGTGGTTTTATCATCGAAGCTGAAGAAGCCGCCTCCGGCATCGCGCCTGCCAGCGATGTGGTGCTGCCCTACGACTTTTCCAGCGCCGTCGAGCTGTTGGCCCTGTGCAATGAACACGGTCTGCGGGTTTCCGAACTGATGCTGGCCAATGAGCGCGCGTGGCGCAGCGATGCAGAGATCCGCAGTGGGCTGCTGCATATCTGGTCGGTAATGCGCGAATGTGTCGAGCAGGGCTTGCGCCATGAAGGCATCTTGCCGGGCGGGCTGGACGTGCCACGCCGCGCGGCGAAGTTGCACCGCGCCTTGCTCGAAATCGGCAAACCGAATGTCATCACCTCAACCTTGTCGGCGATGGAATGGGTCAACCTGTTCGCCCTCGCCGTCAACGAAGAAAACGCTGCCGGCGGGCGCATGGTCACCGCACCAACCAATGGCGCGGCGGGCATCATCCCGGCAGTGCTGCATTACTACATGAAGTTCAACCCCGACGCGTCAGATGACGACGTGGTGAATTTTTTCCTGGCCGCTGCGGCGGTCGGCATTCTCTGCAAAAAAAACGCCTCCATCTCGGGTGCCGAAGTCGGGTGCCAGGGCGAAGTCGGCTCCGCCTGCGCGATGGCCGCCGCTGGCCTGGCCGACATTCTCGGCGCCACCCCGGAACAACTGGAAAACGCCGCCGAAATCGGCCTGGAACACAACCTCGGCCTGACCTGCGACCCCGTCGGTGGCCTGGTGCAAGTGCCGTGCATCGAGCGTAACGCGATCGCTGCGGTCAAGGCGATCAACGCCACGCAAATGGCCCTGCGCGGCGACGGCAAACACTTTATCTCCCTCGACCGGGTCATTCGCACCATGCGCGATACCGGCGCCGACATGCACGACAAATACAAAGAAACGTCACGCGGCGGCCTCGCCGTCAATTGGGTCGAATGCTGACTGCGCTGTCTGCGATCGTTTTTGCGCGACTGCCCTGAAACAGGTCACCCGCCTCAAGCGCACTGCAAAAAATAATGTGGGAGGGAGCTTGCTCCCGATAGCGGTGGTTCAGCCAATAAATACTCGGCTGAACCACCGCCAATCGGCAGCAAGCCGCCTCCCACAGTGGTTTATCGCTGACTGAAAATAGCTGTACGGCACGCACCTTGCTGTACAGCCTTTGAGGGAAAACGGACCTTGTGAAACCTCAGCGATGGAGTGGCCGGCGGTCAGGCAACGCGAACTAAACCCGACACCGGTCGTCAATGACTGCATGTTCTTATCAGGCGGTAACGCACCATGGACAATCCTTTTCAGATCATCACCGACACCTTCACGCCCAATTACCGAGTCAACCTGAGCATCCAGCGGCTGGATGGCAGCATCATGCTCACCCTCTCCAACGAGGACGGCGTGGTCGCCAAACGCATGATCAGCGCCGAACAACGCAACGACCCGCAACGCCTCAAACGCCTGGTACAAAGCATTCAGTTCGGCATCGCCATCGAGCACGGCCACAGCGCTATGGAGATTCTGGCGGTAATGACCGACGGCGACAGTCACAAACTCTTGCAACCACCACCCGCCCATCCTCTGCCCTTAAGCGCCGGGCTTTAAAGCTCGCCCTTCTCGGTCTCCAGGCTGGCCCCGCCCTTGCGGCGCGGGCCTTCGATCTTCATCGACGGGAAGGCCGACGACGCGTAGCGCACCACCAGAATCGAGAACGCCAACAGCAGAATACCGCCGCACAGGTAGATGATGCCGATGTCGGGCGGGTTGTGGTGGGACACGTTGGAGATCAGCAGGCGGGTTAATGCGGTGATTGCCACGTAGATTAGAAAGCGCACCGGCATGTGGTTGGTCTTGAAGTAAATCCCGACCATCGCGCCCAATTCCAGGTAGATGAACAGCAGCAAGATGTCATCAATCTTGATGTGACCGTTCTCCAGCATACCCAGAAATTCCATCACCGCGGCCCAAGCGGTCACCGCACCAATGGCGAACAGCGCCAGATAGTGGAAGGTCTCGACGAACAGGTTGCCCAGCGACTCAGCCAGCCCATGGACTTGCTGGCGCAGCCTTTCGGCCCAGTTGATTTTCACGATGATGTTTCCTTAGGTCGGCTCGACCGGATAATGCGGGTTGGACGTGACGGTTATTCTGCATGCAGAAAAAAGGCCAGAGGCTGGGAAGTGAGATGATGGCCGCGTGACATGAGGCACATAACCTGTGGCGAGCGCGTTCCGTTGTAGCAAACCCCTATTTCCCGACTACATTAAAAAACTACTACCCAAACCCGGCGGTTTGGCTTACTCTTTTTGCTGTATATAAATACAGTAGTCGCAAAAGACAACTATCGTGAAGGCATGTGAGGTGGTGAATGGCCGTCGAAGTGGTATACCGCAGCAGCCGAGATCTGGAGCGTTTGTTCATGGATAAAGCCGAAGCTGATCGTCATGACAAGATGCTTGAACTCGCTGAGTTGCTGGCAGAAGTGTTGCAAAAAGCCGTGCCGTCGCTGAGCGAGCAGCAGGTGGAAGAAGCCGGTATTTACATGGCGAAGAATCGCGATGTGTTTGCCAAGGCGTTCAAGAGCCAACCGGATGCCTTGTCCGAGTTGCTCAACGCAGCGGCGGAGTAAGCCCGAATTGAACAGGCCCTGAATCAACGATTCAGGGCCTTTTTAATGCCTGGCTTATTTGTACAGCAGGCGCTCGGCCAATTCGTCTGCGACGCGTGCGGGTGAGCGTTTTTCGGCTTGGGCGTGGGCAAAGATTTCAGTGAGGCGGGTGCCGATGTTCGACAGGTGCGCGGTGATGTCGGCCAGCTCGGCGCCGCCGTGTTTGAGCGCGACGTAGATCAGGCCGCCGGAGTTGATCACGTAGTCCGGGGCGTAGAGGATGCCGCGCGCCTCCAACTGGTCGGCGATGTCGAGGTTGCTCAGTTGCGCGCTGGCGGAACCGGCCACGGCTGCGCAGCGCAGTTGGCCGACGCTGTGCCGGTTGAATACGGCGCCGAGGCCGCAGGGCGCGAGGATGTCGCAGGGCGTACTGAGCAAGGCGTCGTTGGCGATGGGGTGGGCGCCAAGTTGTTCCATGGCCAGTTGCACTTTGCCGGGGTCGATGTCGCTGACCAACAGTTCAGCGCCGGCGGCGTGCAGTTGTTCGGCCAGTGCATAACCTACGTTGCCGAGGCCTTGAACCGCCACGCGCAAGCCTTCGAGGTTGTCGCTGCCCAAACGCGCCATGGCGGTGGTGCGAATGCCGGTGAACACACCCATGGCGGCATGCGGCGCGGGGTCGCCGGCAGCGGTGGTGCTGGTGACGAAGCGGGTGTGTTGAGCGATGCAGTCCATGTCGGCCACCGAGGTGCCGCTGTCGATGGCAGTGATGAAGCGGCCGTCGAGCCTTTCGATGCAGCGGCCGAACGCCTCAAACAAGGCCGCGCGGCTTTCGACGTGCACCGGGCGGATAATCACCGCCGTGCCGCCGCCCACTGCCAGGCCGGCCAGCGCGGCTTTGTAGCTCATGCCACGAGCGAGGCGCGCGGCATCGGCCACGGCACTTTCATCGTCGGCGTAGGCAAGATAGCGACAACCGCCCAAGGCTGGGCCCAAGCGGCTGTTATGAATGGCTATCACGGCTTTCAGCCCGGTCACCGGGTCGATGCTCAGGTGCAGCGATTCAAGGCGGTTGCTGTGCATGAGAGCAAACATCGTCAAGCTCCCGGATCACGTCTGTTAGAGGCCAAGTATAGGCTTGCGGCAGAAAACTGCTGAAGTGCGCTGGAATAAGCCGAGCCGATTTTGTGGGACCTGTGACATAAGCAGGCAGGAAATTTATTAAGTCACTGGACGAAAATTCGCAGCAAGGCTAAAACGGGGGCATACGCCGGAGAATGCAATGAATCCCCGCAAAGCTTTTTTCGCCTGCCTGGACCGATCACCCCCTGCGCTGTTTGAAGCGGCGCTGTGGATTGCTGCCGAGCATGACTCGGACGTACGGCCGCCGGTGATCCTGCAAGAACTCAGCGTGCTGCAACAACAGCTCAGCACCGGCATGCCGCTGTTGCCGGCAGATGAACTCGGTCAGCCACTGCTGCGACGGATGAACGACCTCGGGTATGCCCAGGACGACTTCAGCCCGCTGCGCCCCGCCGCTGCTTTGCTCGACCAAGTGCTGCAGCGCAAACGCGGGCAACCTCTGGCCATGGGCCTGATCGCGCTGGAGATGGCGCGGCGCTTGAACATCCCCATGGTCGGCGTGAACTTCCCGGGGCATTTTTTGCTGCGCGTGCCCGGTGCCGATCATTTGCTCGACCCGTGCGGCGGGCGGCGCCTGTACCCGAATGACTGTCGCGAATTGCTGCACCGTCAGTACGGGCCGAACCTTAAGTTGCACGCCGACCACCTGATCACCGCCGAACCGCGCTCGATCCTGCAACGCTTGTCTCGCAACCTGCGCCAACTGCACCTCTCCAACGACGCGCCGCTGGCCGCCTTGGTCGATGCCGAACGCGTGCTGGAGCTGGGCAATGCCAGCGCCGCCGACTACTTGGCGCGGGCCAGCCTGTACCAGCGCCTGGATTGCCCGAGCGCCGAGCGTTTTGACCTGGAACATGCCTTATTGCTCAGCGAAGACCCGATCCAACGCCTGCGCTTGACCGAACGGCTGGGCAGCCTGCCGCCCAGCGCGGTCGTGCACTGAAATACTTGGCTTGCTCACCACAGCAGCCCACTCTCCAAAAAAACCAGCGCCCTTAATGACTCAAGGTGTATCCGGCTGATTGGCCGGATGCGCCTGCACAAACGCCGGATGCTGCGCCGCCAACGCGGCCACCCGGCCGATTCGCGGGTACGCCGCCAGCGGCACCTTGAAGCGCTCCGCTGCATACAACTGCGGAATCAGAAACGCGTCCGCGATCCCCGGCTGCTCGCCGAAACAAAACCCCGTGTCGCCAATCAACTGTTCTACCGTCGCCAAGCCCTGGCTGACCCAATGCCCGATCCATTCGAGCACTTGCGACTCATCATGCCCCCACTGCCGCAGCAGGTTCTGCGGGCTGGAGTTGTGCAGCGGGTGAATATCGCAGCCGATGATCGACGCCACCGCGCGCTCATGCGCACGGGTTACCAGGTTTTTCGAGAGCAGCGGCGCCTGTGGATAACGTTCATCCAGGTACTCGATGATCGCCGGCGATTGAATTAACAGTTCGCCGTCGTCGGTGCGCAAGGCCGGCACGCGGCCCTGCGGGTTGATCGCCAAATACTCGGGCTGGCGATTGGCGCCGCCTGCCGGCACCAGCAAATTCACCGGCAGCGCCGTGAAGTCCAGACCCTTGAGCGCCAAGGCGATACGCACGCGGTACGACGAGGTCGAGCGGTAATAGGTATAGAGTTCCATCACCCTGCCCTCTTAGCGCGCCGCGACCACAGTGCCACGGCATTCGCCGAAGCCGATGGAGGCAAAACCTTCGCGGCTGCAACGCGCACGCAGGATGATTTCATCGCCGTCCTCAAGGAACTTGCGCACCTCGCCCGTGGCCAATTCAATCGGCTTTTTGCCGCCTTCGGTGATCTCCAACAGGCTGCCGAATTGCGCTGGCTGCGGCCCCGACAAGGTGCCCGAACCAAACAGGTCACCGGCCTGCAACTGGCAACCGTTGACGCTGTGATGCGCAACCATTTGCGCCACGGTCCAGTACATGTACTGGGTGTTACTCAGCGTCAGGCGATGGGCCGGCAGGTTTTGTTCGCGCATGGCGGCGGTGGTCAGCAACGCCTCCAATTCGATATCAAAGCCGCCAGCCGCCTGATCACGCGGGTCCAGCAGGTAAGACAGCGGCTGCGGGTCGCCTTCAGGGCGCGCCGGTTGGGCCGTGCGAAATGGCTCCAGCGCCTCTGCCGTGACGACCCACGGCGAAATGCTGGTGATGAAGCTTTTCGACAAAAACGGCCCCAGCGGCTGGTATTCCCACGCCTGAATATCGCGCGCAGACCAGTCGTTGAGCAGGCAGAAACCGGCGATATGCTCGGCGGCATCGCCAATCGCAATCGCGTCGCCAAGGGCATTGCCCTGGCCGATCCAGATGCCCAGTTCCAGTTCGAAATCCAGGCGTGCGCACGGGCCGAACGTCGGCTCGGTGTGGCCAGCGGGCAGCGTCTGGCCTTTGGGGCGCCGCACCTGCGTACCGGAGGGGCGAACAGTCGAGGCGCGCCCGTGGTAACCAATCGGCACGTATTTGTAGTTAGGCAGCAAGGGGCTATCAGGGCGGAACAGTTTGCCGACGTTTTGCGCATGTTCGATGCCGACATAGAAGTCGGTGTAGTCGCTGATGTTCGCCGGCAAATGCAACTCGCAGTCGGCGGCGCGGTGCAGCACCTGCGCCTCACGCGCTTGCAACGGGCTGCCTTCGGCGAGCAGTTCCAACAGGCGCTCGCGCAAGGCTACGCGCGGGCCACGGCCGAGTTCGAAGAATGCATTCAACTGGCCACCGGCGGCCGCTTCAACCGCGCGCCGGGCGTCGCCGTCAAATTCGTCCAGCGCCGCATGCAGGTCGAGAATCGAATCACCAATCGCCACGCCACTGCGCGGTGCCGAGCCGTTGATGCTGAACACGCCCAGCGGCAAGTTTTGCAGGGGGAAATCGCGGTGGCCGTTGGCGGAGTTCACCCAGCTGCGGGCAAGTGTTGGCTGAGTCATGGGTTATCTCCGGTTCGGGTTGAAGGTGGCAGGCAGCGAGGCCCAGCACGCGTCATAGCTGGTTTGCAGTTGCGCGCATTCGAGGGCGAACTGGGTGGGGCGCAGCACTTGGCTAGTTTCGAACATGAAGGCCATGGTGTTATCGATCTTGTGCGGCGCCAGTTCTGCGTTGATCGCCTTGGTGCAGGTTTCGCCGTCCGGGCCATGGGCGCTCATGCAGCTGTGCAGTGACGCGCCGCCGGGCAGGAAGCCCTCGGCCTTGGCGTCGTACGCGCCCTGGATCAAGCCCATGTATTCGTTCATCAGGTTGCGGTGGAACCACGGCGGACGGAAGGTGTTCTCGGCGACCATCCAGCGCGGCGGGAAGATCACAAAGTCGAGGTTGGCCAGGCCGTGCACGCTGGTGGGCGAGGTCAGCACGGTGAAAATCGACGGGTCCGGGTGGTCAAAACTCACCGTGCCGAGGGTGTTGAAGCGGCGCAGGTCGTATTTGTATGGCACGTTATTGCCGTGCCAGGCCACCACGTTCAGCGGCGAATGGTCCAGCTCGCAGGCCCACAGTTCACCGAGAAATTTTTGCACCAGTGTGGTCGGTTGCTTGAGGTCTTCGTACCGCGCGACCGGGGTGAGGAAGTCACGCGGGTTGGCCAGGCCATTGCTGCCAATCGGGCCAAGGTCGGGCAGACGCAGCGGCGCGCCGTGGTTTTCCGCGACATAGCCGCGCGCTTGAGCATCGAGCAGCTCGACGCGAAATTTCAGGCCACGCGGCAGCACGGCGATTTCCAGCGGTTCGACGTCCAGCGCGCCCAACTCAGTGGCAATACGCAGGCGACCTTGTTGGGGGACGATCAACAATTCGCCATCGGCGTTGAAGAACACCCGCTGCATCGAGCGATTGGCCTGGTAGTTGTAAATGCTGATGCCTGACGGCTGTTCCGACGCCGCGTTGGCGACCATGCCTGCCAGCCCGTCGATAAAATCCGTGGGCTCGCCGGGCATCTCCAACGGGTTCCAGCGCAGCCGATTCGGCGTCACCGCGCCCAGCGGCCCACCGGCCAGTTGCCGTTCAAGTTTGACGAACGCCGGGTGGTTGGCCGACGGCTGAATGCGGTACAGCCAAGTGCGCCGGGCTTCGCTGCGGAGCATGGTGAACGCGGTGCCGGAGAACAGTTCGGTGTACAAGCCGTAGGGGGCTTTTTGCGGGGAGTTCTGGCCAACGGGCAGCGCGCCGGACAGGGCTTCGCTGGCGAATTGATTGCCGAAGCCCGACAGGTATTCGAGGTTCATGCAGCGTCCTCTGAGGGTCTGTTATTTTTATCGTAATCGGTTTACGCATAACGTAATTTGATCACTCTTGAGCGTCAAGCTATAAAGACGCCCATTCATCTTTCGGATTCCCGCGCCCCCATGGAAAAGCCCCGCGACACCGGTAAACAGAAAGTCCGCTCGGCCGAAGTGGGCACCGATATTCTCAAGGCGCTTGCCGAACTGTCGCCGGCCACCTCGCTGTCGCGCCTGGCGGAGCATGTGCAAATGCCGGCGAGCAAAGTGCACCGCTATTTGCAGGCGCTGATTGCCTCGGGGTTTGCCGAACAGAACACCGCCACCAACCATTACGGCCTGGGCCGCGAAGCGTTGCGCGTGGGCCTGGCTGCGCTGAGCAGCATGGACGTGTTGAAAGTCGGCGCGCTGCCGCTGGCGGAGTTGCGCGATGAGTTGAATGAAACCTGCTTTCTGGCCGTGTGGGGTAACCAGGGCGCGACGGTGGTGCACATTGAGCCAGCAGTACGCGCGATCACCGTGGTGACGCAATTGGGTTCGGTTTTGCCGCTGCTCAGTTCGTCCACCGGGCTGGTGTTCAGCGCTTTCCTGCCCTCGCGGGAAACCGTGGAGCTGCGTGAACGCGAGGTACAAGCCGGTAGCGCGCATGCCTTGGCCGACGAGCAAGCCTACGCCAGCGCGTGCGAGCAGATCCGCCGCCGTGGCCTGCATTTTGTGCATGGGTTGCTGATGCCGGGTGTCGATGCGTTGTCGGCGCCGGTGTTTAATGCGGTCGGGCACGTGGCGGCGGTGATGACGGTGGTTGGCCCCACCTCACTGTTCCATGCCGACGAAGACGGCCCCGCGGCGCAGCGCTTGCTGGCGGCGACGCGAGCCGTGAGTTGGCGGATGGGCTATCAGCCTTGAATCAATTGTCACAACCTGACAGGGCCAGCACCACACGATTTTCCAAGGCCTTGACCTGCGCGCCGGCCACCACGTAGTTATTGGTCAGCATGGCGAACACCCGTTTGCGCCCGCAAGCGTCGGTGAGGTAACCGCTCAAGCTCGACACGCCGCCCATGGAGCCGGTCTTGGCATGCAGGTTGTTTTCGGCCGGCGTGCCGCGCAAGCGATAACGCAGGCTGCCGCCGATCATACGGTCGCTGTTGCCGGCAATCGGCAATGCGTTGTACCAGGCGTTGAACCACGGCTGTTTACTCGCCGCCAGTAGCAGGTCGGTGAGGGTGTGCGACGACACCAGGTTACGCCGCGACAGGCCCGAACCGTCAACCTGGTTCAGCGTTGCGCTGTCCAGCCCCTGACGCTTGAGAAACCCCGCCACCGCCACCACGCCCGCCGCCGCCGTACCGCTGTTGGCGCTCTGGCGGCCCATCGCCTTGAGCAAGGCTTCGGACATGTTGTTGTTCGAGAGTTTGAGCAGCGGCGTGATCAAGTCCTGCAATGGCGCCGACTGGTGCTCGGCCAGCTGCGTCGCCGTGGTCGGGGTTGCGCCGCCGATCACACGGCGCCCAAACACCTTAATGCCCTGCTGCGCCAGCGCTTGCTCGAACAGGTTGGCGACCAACTGCGTCGGCTCCCACACGCTGACCAGTTGCGCGCTCTGCTTGCCCGGCGCGATGGCGCCGCTGAGCTGCAACAGGTTGGTGCCATGGCGACGGTTGATCGCATAGGTGTTGCCTGGCCCGCTGACCGCGCGATTACTCAGTTGCAGGTAATCCGTGGGCGGGTAGATGTCGACATTGACCGGCCGGCCGACGGCCACTGGCGCCTTGGCCGTGACCCAGACGCTGCCCGCGTCGAAATCTGTATTGGGTGACACGGTCAGCGCTGAAATCTGCGCGCCGTAGTAGGTGGTTTCGTCATCATGCGACCAATCGACACCCAGCCGCTCGTCGTCAAACCAGGTGTCATCGAGCACCAGGTCACCCTGCACCTGGCGCACACCCTGGCTGGCCAGTTGCGCCGCCAGTGCCTGGTAATCAGCGAACTGCAGGGTTGGGTCACCGAGGCCGCGCAGGTACAAATTGCCGGTCAGGCGATCACCCTGGCGTATACCGTTGCTGAGCAGTTGCGTGGCAAAACGGTACTGCGGCCCCAGCACGTCCATCGCCGCCGCCGTGGTCAGCAGCTTGAGGTTCGAAGCCGGCACCAGCCGCGTGTTCGGGTTGTGTTGATACAGCGTGTTGCCACTGCGCGCGTCACGCACTGTCAGCGAAACAGTCGCGCCATACAGCGCCGGGTCGGCCAGCAATGCGTCCAGGCTGTGCCCGGTTCCCGTGCTTGAAGGCGTGGCGCAACCCGCCAGCAACAGGCCAAAGCCCAGCGCCATCGCGCTGGCGTGTATCCATCGTCGCAACCGCATAAGCCTGGCATTCCTGAATCTACGAAAGTGCGCAGCTTGGGTAATTCACTGCGTTCAATCAAGTGCCAGGGTGGTGATAGAGAATGTTCCTGCCTGAAACTGCGCATCAGGTTTAGGCTCGGACGCGCTCGGCGCGGGCTGCACAAAGTCCATGGCAGGCAGGTAAACCCGCTGGCGTTGCGCGTCAAAGGCCATGTTGTAGGCCATCGGCAAGGTGCTGAGGGTGGCGGCGACCGCGTAGTGATCGGCGCCCTGTTGCTCGATGACCATGACGTTTGCATCGACACCGCTGGGAACCAGCAAGCGACGCCGCTGCGCGTCATAGGCCAGCGCGTTTACATCACGCCCAATCGGCACCGTCGCCTTGACCTCGCCTGTCTGCCGATCAGCCACGATCAACACCGGCGCATCGCCCCGGCAGGCCACAAACAACCGTTGACGCTCAACGTCCTGAGCCAACGCGCTGGGTTTGGCGCAATTGGCAAACTGCCAGGTATCGAGCACCGCGAAGGTGCTGGCCGCGTAACGCGCTACCTTGCCTTCATCGCGCATGGGCAGGAAAAAACTGCCATCGCCCTTGAGCAACAGCGGGTCGATTTTCTTCACCGCCAGTTCATGCGCGCCGGTAATGCGCGCTTGTTTAGGGTCAAACTCAAACAGCGTCGAGCGGTCTGCCCGGCGCCCGCTGACGATGATGACTTTGCCGGTAGAAGGCTCATACACCGCACTGTTGAGGTTGCTTTGCGCCACCGCAATACGCTTCAGCGGTTTGAGTGTGGATAACTGCACCACGCTCAAGCTGCCGTCGGTATTGAGCACAAACACGCGGTCCAACTCAGGCACGAACACCACGCCATTTGCACCGTCAGACTGCGCCACGGTCTTGACCGCGCGTTGGCGCTGCACATCAAACACCGTCAACCCGTTTTCGCGCCGCGCCAAAAACAGGTACGGGCGTGTCGGGTCGAGCCCGACAAAACCCCAACTGTGGCCGGAACCGGGCAGTGTCACCCGGTGTTCGCGGTGGTAGGCGCCAGTGTCTGCCAGCGCTGAGGTGCTGAGCAGCACGCTAAAAAGCCAGGCGTAAGGTTTCATCAGAAGGTCAACGTGCTGGAAACCGACACCTGCCGTGCGTCACCCATGGACACGAACAAGCGGCTGGCCGCCGAGGTGTAGTAGGTGCGGTCGAACAGGTTCTTCACGTTGAGCTGGAACTTGACCTTCTGCCCTTCGATTTTGGTGTCGTAGCTGGCAAACGCGTCTGCGACGGTGTAGCCCGGCAGGTTGAAGTCGTTGGCCGCATCGCCGGCGCGCTCGCCGACATACCGCGCGCCTGCGCCGACGCGCAGTTGATCGCCGCCAAAAAGGTTGCCGAAATCGTACACCGCCGACAGCGAGCCGGTGTGCTTGGCGACGTTTTGCAGGCGGTTGCCTTGCAGCGTCGGGTCCTGGTCTTTGGTGTCTTGGGCGTCGGTGAACGCGTAGCTGCCGATCAGGCTCCACTGGTCGCTCAACTGGCCGCTGACGTCCAGCTCCAGGCCGCGCGAGCGCACTTCGCCGGCGATGCTGTAAATGGTATTCGCGCCGGAACCGACCGACACCAGCACGTTGCGTTTGTGAATATCAAACAACGCCGCGCTGGCAGTGATGCGCCCCGGCATGTCGAGTTTGGCCCCCAGCTCCCATGACTTGGACTCTTCAGGCGTCAAGTCGCCGGTCAATACGCTGCCATCGGCCAATGCGGCGATGGTCGAGTTAGGCTTGAACGACTCGGTGTAGCTGCCGTAGAACGACAACTCATCGGTGAAGCGGTACACCAGCCCCGCACGCGGCACCCACGCCTGGCCATTGCCGTTGGTGTTGGCCGTGAACGGCACGCCTTTACCGGCGTATTGGTCATACATTTGATAGCGCGCGCCGCCGACCAGAATCCATTGATCGGTCAGGTGAATCGCGTCCTGCAAGAACAGCGAGTCGCTGCGCAGCAGGTCGGTCTGGGCGCTGTCGGCGGCGCTGACGGTGGTGCCCGCGACTTCGTTGCCATACACCGGGTTGTTGTAATTAAAGCCGCCGCGCGAGGCCTGACGGATCAGGTCGGCACGGTAGATTTTGCGGTATTCGTCATCCAGCCCGAACACCAGGTCATGTTGCATGCCGAGTACGTTGACCTTGCCTTCCAGGCTGGCGGTGGCGAAACGGTCGGTGCTGAGCGCGCCTTGGGTGCCGTCCATTCTGCGCGTCAACGTGCCGTTGGCGTTGACGGCGCTGACGCGCACCTGGCTGGCGTCGTAGGTTTCACGGTTCCAGCTGTAGCCGACGTGGGCTTTCCAGTCGTCGTTCAAGTCGTGGTCGACTTCCAGGCGATACAGGTCGGAGCGGCCTTCCATGTTGTTGAACGGCTCATCCAGGCGACGCGTCGCGGGGATGTTCAGCGGGTGGTTGGTCTTGGGGTCGATGGCGGTGCCACGGTCGAACGGCGACAGAAACTCGCGGTGTTCATAGGCGAAGACCACTTTAGTGGTGTCGCCGTACCAGGCCAGCGACGGCGCTACCAATGTTTCACGGTGGGTGCCGAAATTGCGCCAGTAGTCTTCGTCTTCATGGTCGACGACCAAGCGATAGGCCAAGCCGCTGTCACCGAGCGGGCCGGTGGTATCCAGGTTGCCGCCGCTGCCGTTTTTGCCATCGCCGAAGGTCGAACCGCGCGCGGTCAGGGAGGTGGACTGCACCAGTTCGGGTTTCTTGCTGACGATGTTGACCACGCCGCCCGGGTCCTGGATGCCGTAGAGCAGCGACGACGGGCCTTTGAGCACTTCGACCCGCTCGGCGGTGGCATTCAATGCGCGGCCCTGCACCACAGGCATGCCGTCTTGCATGATCGAACCGTTACGGTTGTCGCCAAAACCGCGCAGCATCACCGCGTCCTGGGTGCTGGCCAAGGTGTTGGCCTGGGTGATTCCGCTGATGTTGCCCAGCGCGTCATCGAGGTTGCGCGGCTGTTGGTCGCGCAGCACTTGGGCGGCCACCACATTCACGGTTTGCGGGGTTTCCAGCAACAGGCCACGCGAGCGCATCACCGAACTGGTGGGCGGCGGCTGGTAGCTGGTGGTGTCTTGGGTTTGGCTGGCGCCGCTGATGGTCGTGGCGCCAAGGTTAACCGCGCCGCCGGTCGGCAGCGGCTCCAGCGCCAGGGTACGCGCGTCGATCTGGCGGAAGGTAAAACCAGAGCTGCCGAGCAGGCGTTGCAGGGCTTGGGTGGCGCTCATCTGCCCGCTGACGGCCGGGGCATTCAGGCCATACGGCGCTTCATCGGTGTAGATCACACTGATGCCGGTCACCCGGCTGAAATCGCTCAAGGCCTGCGGCAGCGGTTTGGCCGCCAGCGCGAAGTTGAACTGCGCGCTTTGCTGTTCCTGCGCCTGCGCCACGCTCAAGGGCAGCAACGCCAGCCCCGATACCGTCAATACCGAGGCTCCCAGCCACTGTTTTACCCAACCGCCCGCCGCTGACTTCATGCTCTGAGAACCCGTGTAAAAAACGCTGTTAATGCGAATAGCTCGCAGTTTCAAGCACTACACGGATGGGCGGTGGGTTTACCTCACCTCAGATTGAAAATAATTTGATTATTGCGCCTTGAGGCAAAACCCAAAGCGCGGGAAATGCACGTGCACGGTGCCGCCGCGCTCATCGCTACGCCGCAGGATCAGCTCCTCGCGGCCGGCAAAAAGCAGTTCACCGGCGACTGGGTCGACGCCGTAGTCGATGGCGGCAATGCTCACCTGCTGGCCAGCCTTGAAGCCATTCAAGTCCTCGAACACTTCATCCGGCAACGGCGCCGGCGTGGCGTTGCGGGCGATTTCCAGGGCTTGCCCGGCGCTCATCTCGCTGGGCGTGCCGTGGCCGAAGCCGAGCACGCGTGCCAGCCATGCCGAAACCGCCGGGTAAGCATCCACCATCGGCGCGGTGACCGGCGTGGCCTTGAGAAACCACAGCGGGTGGGCCAGGGCAAAGTCGGCAATCGACGGTTCGCCGAACAAAAAGTCGCCGGGTTCGCGCTGCAACTGTTGCTCAAGGCGCGCCATGATCGCCGGCCATTGGTGTTTGGCCAACTCAGCGGGCAGTTTGCTCGCGGTGCCACCGCTGAACAGCGCGGCGCGGTCGGCCATAAACGCCTTGACCGCTTCGGGGGTTAATTTGCCAAAGCGCACCGCCACCGATTCCGGCTGGAACACCAGGCTCACTGCGAGCCCAAACACCACGCTGTCAGCCCAGGTGGCGAAGGTTTGGCTGATCATTTCCTGGCCGAGCGGGAACAGCGCGGGCGAAGACTTTTCGTGTTCCAGGCGACGGGCGATCAACGCTGTGTCGCAGTAAATGTCGGCGCCGACTTGCAGAACCGGGGTTTTGCGGTAGCCGCCGGTCAGCGCAGTCAGGTCGGGTTTGGGCATCACCGGCGGGATCAGCACCGAGTGCCAGGACAAGCCCTTGAAGCCCAGCAACAGCCGCGCTTTTTCCGCGAAGGGAGACGTCGGGTAGTGGTGAAGAATGAGCTCAGGCATGCTGGGGTCCTTAAACGAGTGAACCCGCAGCTTAGCGCGCAAAGGCATTCAATAGCGTGATGGGCAGCGATCAATCAAGCTGATGAGCCACTCGCGGCCAGGCATTCCTTGGCGCTTTTCTTCAGTTGTTTGATCAGCCGCTCCTGGCGCAGCGCGTCACCCTTGCTGGCACACTTCTCGGTGTACACCAGCGCCACCGCCGGGCTCGACAAAAAGAACCGCGCGCCCTTGCCGCTTTGGTGCGAAGCAAAACGGCGCACCGGGTCATTGCTGATGCCGCAATACAGTGAACCGTTGGCGGCGCGCACCAGGTAGACGAACCAGGGTTTGGCTTCAGAAGTGTCAGTCACGGGCGATTGCTGCAAACCAGAGGAGCGCGAATCTTATCAACGACTGGCCTGGAATGCCTTCAAGCCTTTAAGCGCCTGGGCGCGCACGGCGTTTTTCAGCGCAGGTGACCAGCCCAGCAGCAGCCCTTTGAGGCCCAATGCCTGGCGCGACCAGCGCCACAGGTCAAAGTGGTCGTGGTGCTCGCAGATCTTGCCATCGCGAAACACGAACCGCGCGCCAATGTCGTTGACTACCGTGTTGCCGGTGGCACTGAACAGGTAAGTCGCCACCCAATGCGCGCTGCCGGTGCTTTCATCGCTGCGCACATGGTCGAAGGTCAGCGAAAAGTCTTTGGCGCGGGTGGTCAGCATGCGCCACATATCGCCGGCATCGCGCCCGCGCAACTCGCCGAACGCCGGGTCACTGAACAGCACATCATCGGTGTAACAGGCCGCCATGGCTTCGGCGTCCAGGCGCTGGAAGGCTGTGTAGAACTCGGTGATCAGGGCGTTGTGGGCATCACTCATGGGCAGGTTTCGCACGATGGTCAGGGGTGCTGAACGATAATGCGCGTGACGCGGGAAAGCCACGGCTATTCGCGACAAACCTGAGTGATGCCCGGCGCAGTTAAAGGTAGATGAGGTCGAGGGTGGCGCTGCCGTCGATTTTGATTTCTTCGGTAATCGGCAGGTTTTTCTTGTTAGTGATGGTTGCGGCCACCACCACGTCTGCTTTAAAGGTGGTCAGAGCAAGAGGCGCGGGGGTTGGAATGCTCGGGTCCGTGGCGGTGCGCATCCAGCCTGGTTGCCAGACCGAATTGAATGCATCTAACCATACAACGCCATCCACGGTTTCAATCGGGGTAGTCGGTAGGTCGTTGGCGATAACATCGGCCATTGTCAGTGTGTACCAACCGATTTTTTCATTGCCGCCCGCCAGGCCCAAGCCAAACATCGACACCGACCCCATTTGGTCAGCCGCAGTGCCGGGGCGGTTATCCGCACTCTTCAAGGCCATCAATGTCGGCGCCAAACACGTGACCGACACCTGCACAGAGGCCTCGGGCAGTGGGGTGACAGCGGTAGGATGCAGGTCCTGGGCCGAGATTTTTCCGTAATCCACGATGCCTCCGCTGGTGATCAGGGTTGTACAGGCAGAAGGCGTAATCGAACCTGTGATGGTCAGGTCCTGGCTGGACGCGGCCATTACAGTGGAAGCGCCGGCGAGCATAAACGCGGCGCTAATAAGTGCACGAGACGGTTGCATATCAAGACTCACTGTCGGTCGCTTATTAACAGACTCAACAGACGCACCACGGCGCGCTGCCAACCGCTAAGTTCGACTTAATTAATAGACGGGTGTGTGATGCCGCCCATTAACACTAGAGCGACCGTGACAAGATAACGAACTATTCACGCCAGCTGAATACAACTAATACGAATGACCACCGGCACAATGATTAATTAAGGTCAGTTATAAACTGCAACTTCCTACGGCACCATTCCAACGTCGCGGGCATAGGCAAACAAGTCCACGTCCGTGGAAATACACAGGCGTTGCATGGCCGTGCCTTTCTGTTTGCTGATCGTTGAAATACTGCGATTGAGCCGTGCAGCTATCTGCGTGACGGTCATGCCGGTGGCCAGCATTCGCACCACTTCGCGCTCTTTGCCGGACAACCTCGGCAGTTGCGATTGATCCCCCGTGCCGGCTTCGCTCAACTGCTCGCGCAAACAGGCACTGGCAAAGGTCTTGCCGCTCACCACCGCCTTGATTGCCAATGGCAACTCTTTGGCCGATGAACTTTTGGCCACGATAGCTTGCGCGCCACGGGCGAAAGATTCACGCAATGTCACAATGTTGGCAAACATCGTCACCAGAATTACCGGCGTCGCCGGGTACAGGCGCTGCAACAGGCTCAACAACACGTAACCGTCGGCCTGGCGCCCGCCCGGCATGGCGAAATCGGTGACCAAAACGTCGCAGGGTGTGGTGATTAGCAGCGCCAGCAGCTCATCAGGGCCACTGGCTTCACCGACGACCTTGTACTTGCCGCTCGCCTCAATCACGACTCTTTGCCCGATCCGGACAATAGGATGATCATCGGCAATAATGACTCGAAACATAAATACTCACGAATGATGGCAATTTGAACCTGCGCAAATTACCTCTGCTGGGGCTTATCAACAACCGCTTGGCGCAGGCGTCATTTCAGCCAAACCCAGCGTTATAGGGGATACAACCATTAACTTACAATATAAAAAGAATACGCCTACATCCAAAAACTACAGCACTAAAGTACAAAATCCTACAGCGCGACTCGCGTAATTAAGCGTCACAGTTTATTCAAGTAGGCGAGGTAAAATTTAAGATCATTCTCAAACGCCTCCAGCCGTACGCTATTTTTCGCCACGCCATGCGCACGCACTTGCTCAACCAACCAACCGCCTCGCGCGCCCAACGCGTCGCAGCCCAAAAAAGCCAGGCTGCCCAACAGGCGATGCAGCCGCTCGGCCGTGAGCTCGGCATTCAACGTCAGGCGCGCGTGGGCCAGCGCCGCAGTGTCCGTGAGCGCTTCGCGCAACAAGCTGTCGAGCATCTGTTCCACCACGCTTTCACTGCCGAAGGTCTGCACCATGTCCGCCCGATTCGGCCAACTCGTTGATCGCTGCGGCGCCTGTGACGAAGGGTCGCCGGGTGTGGCTGGCAGCCAATGCAGCAGCACCTCGCACAACCGCGCAAACGTCAACGGTTTGAGCAACCAGGCATCAAACCCGGCATCACGACAGCGCTGGGCGTCGTCGTGCCGCGGGTTAGCGGTCAGTGCAATGAGCGGAACCCGCCGCAGGCCGCGCTGTTGCTCCAGAAGGCGGATTTCACGGGCCATGACAAAACCATCCATCAGCGGCATATGGCAGTCGCTGATCACCAGGTCGAAGCGCGTTCGGGAAAAGGCCAACAGCCCTTCACGACCATCACCGACCAATTCACGGCCCAGCCCAAGTTTGTTTAGAAACTCGCCAATCATCAGTCGATAGACCGAGTGGTCATCGGCCACCAATATCACGCTATGCCGCCAATGATCCGGGGGGCAGAACCGGAAAGGGTCTTGCTGCGAAGCGACATCGCTGGAACCCACGCTCGCTCACCTCCTCAATGCTGTCGTTGATTCAACGCCCAACGCCCGGGCAACTTGGGTCGGCCTGGGTTAAGAGCACTGACGCGACAGTTAAGTGGGGAGCACTGCGCAGGATGTTTATGACACTCAAAGAACCGTCATCGCAAAGATAATATATCGTTTTGAATAGTGCATTGGCGATACAACTACTACGAAACCGAGCGCTAACTACCACCCGCAGTTAAGTATTTCTGCGGTGATCATGAGCACCTTTCCATTACCCAAAACACTCTCGTAATAGTTGCATGTCATCGGTACCGGCTCCTCGCTAAATTAATGTACACCGCGAGGGCAAGGCACTGACTCTCTTTCACGGTCACTGGATACAAGGCCGTGACGCGTCCGTCGACATTTTGATGATCAGGCGGTGCTGCGGCACGTGACACACCTCGCCTGCGTGCACTGGAAGCTACTGCAATGAAAAATTCCCTTCTGCTATTAAGTAGCGCCCTGTTAATCACCAGCACTTCACTCACTTTTGCAGCCGGCAACACCGACCTCAGCGTCAGCGGCACGATTACTCCCAGCGCCTGCAAACCATCAATTTCAGCAGATGGCGTAGTGGACTACGGAAAAATGTCGGCCAAGCAACTCAACCAGAACCAATACACCCTGCTGGCCAGCCAAACCCTGGACGTGAGGGTGTTGTGCGAAGGGCCGACGGTTTTCACGATGACCACCGTCGACAACCAGGCCGGCACCTCTCCCAACCACGACAGCTGGCACGGGCTGGGCATGACGCCCGAGGGGGAAAACCTCGGTGGTTCAGGCTTTCGCCTGTCCAACCCGGTGGCCGATGGCGTGCCCGCGCTCATCATCACTTCGCTGGATGGCGGTGCCACGTGGCAGCCTTCGGCGCAGTTGAGCCACTTGATACTGACTGCCGTGACCACCGGCAGCGCGCTCGCGCCCATCGCCGTCCGAGACTTCACCGCGCAGCTTGAGCTCGATACCCACATCGCTCCGGCTGCAGGGCTGACGGTGAAAGACGAGGTGGAGCTGATCGGCAGCGCCACCTTGCAAGTGAAGTACCTCTAATACGGTTTTACACGCTGAAAATCCAAGGATGTCTTCCATGAAAAAGCTACTTCTGCCGCTGGCCAGCAGCCTGCTGTTCAGCGCCCCGCTCGCCTTCGCAGCCTCCACTACCGAGTTGATCGTCAAGGGCTTGATCACACCCAGCGCCTGCGACATCGCCCTGTCCAGCGGAGGCATCATTGACCACGGCAAAATTTCGTCCAGCGACTTGAACCAGACCTATCAAACCATTATCGGCAACGACACGCTGAGTTTAAGCGTCAACTGCGATGCAGCCATTGCCTTTGCTCTCAAGGCAATCGACAACCAGGCAGGTTCATCCATTTCGAACGCTGACTTCGGCTTGGGCCTGATCAATAGCGATCAGAAGCTGGGGCACTACAAGGTGACCTTGAGAAACCCGATAGCCGACAACGTGGCGGTACAGACGATTGCCTCGTCTGACCTGGGCGTGACTTGGTACAAGGAAAAACTCATGGGCCCAGGCCTGTACATGTCAGTCGGCGCCGTGGACGACGACACCCAGCCGCTGCCGACTCAGGAGTTGATGCTCGATCTGGAGGTAGAAACCATTATTAGCCGCGCCGATGGCCTTGGTCTGGATGACGAAGTACTCATCGACGGCTCGGCAACAATTGAAGTGATGTACCTGTAACCCAACCATGGCCGCGCATGCATTGGCGTGATTCAAAGGCGCGGGCACTGTAAAGCAGGCCCAACCCAACCCTGCCTGTGGGCCAACTCGATGAACTGGTTTTTACGCGTCTCAACCCTGTTATTGCTTGTGTGCGACCACCCACTGGCGTTGGCCGCCTCGGCGGTCGACTTGGCCGTCAGTGGCAGCATCACGCCCGACGCCTGTTACGTGGTGTTGTCCGATGGCGGCACCGTTGACCACGGCAAAATTGCCGCCGGCAGCCTGAAGCCGGACGAATTCACAGTGTTGCCGACACGCGTACTGGAGCTCGGTATTCACTGCAGTCGGCCGATGCTGTTTGCACTGGTGGGCATCGACAATCGGGCGGACTCCTCGCTCGCACCCGACTTTTTCTACGGCCTGGGCACAAACGTGCATGCACCCGACGAACGCTTGGGGTCGGTGTCGTTGTCCTACCGCGACCCGATAGGCGACAACCAGCCGATGCAAGCGTTGGGGTCCAGCGACAGCGGCGAAACATGGGTCGCGCAAACCAATGCCTACCCCAGGCAATACATGGGCTTTGCGTTACCGGGCGAGGGCCAGCCCGACTTTATCAGGCAATTCACTACCCAACTGCGCATCGACACGGCCATCAACCTTTCACGCGCGCTGACCCTGAACCAGGAGGTGCCGCTGGACGGCTCCATTGTTCTGGATTTGCGTTACCTGTGACCCTGGCGTCGGCTTGGCCGGCGCCCTACCGGAAAATATCCGTCATGACGATGAAACACTTGATCAGCAGCGCCGTTCTCGGCGCACTGGTACTGCTCGCCCCTGCGATCAGGGCCGATGGCATGGTCCCGGACACTTCGGTGGTGATCGTCTACGAAGCCGACGGTGAAGCCGCCGTCTCGGTGACTAACACCGACAACAAACTGGCGCTGTTGCACGTCACGCTCGAAGACATTCCCGAAGACCGCGAGCCGCTGCTGGTGGTCACACCGCCGTTGTCGCGGGTAGAGGCCTCCAAATCACAACTGGTGCGGTTCATCCTGCAAACCACGCAACCGTTGACCACCCAGCGGCTCAAGCGGGTCATTTTCGAAGGCATGCCGCAGGGCAAGCCCGCCACCGAAGCCGGGCACGCGCGGGTCGGCGTAACGGTGCGCCAGAACCTGCCATTGATCATTCACCCCGAAGGGTTGGCGCGCAACCCGAAACCCTGGACCGACTTGACCTGGACGCTACGGGACGGCCAATTACAGGTCAGCAACAACACCGCCTATGTGGTGCGCCTGGCGCAGGAACTGAAGCTGCTGCCAGGCGACGCAACCGCCATGTTGCCGCGCACGTATGTACTGCCCGGCGAAACCTTGAGTGTGCAGGCTACAGGCAGCGCCGCCACGGGCGTCAGGTTCCAGCCGGCCACCGTGTACGGTTTTGCCGTGGCGGCCTACGACGCCCCCCTTAACCCATAACCCGATGACGCAACAGGTGCCTCAAGGATAGCCAGGCGCCCGGGGAACGAGGTGACGGCAAAAGACCGTTACCGAGCGGCACCGCCTGATAAGGATTCAGCCACGCGTGCTATCGCCTGAGAGCCCTTCTTGAAAACAGTACGCATAGACCGTGACGGCTTCGCCGTGCCTCCCCGCTTTGCCTTGCCGGCGCTGTTGCTCGCCGGCGCCCTGTCGCCACTGGAGACGCGGGCAGACACACCGCCCAACCTGAGCTTCGACACCCACACCCTGCGCCAGCGCGGCATTGACCCGCAACTGGCCAGGTTACTGCTGCAAGCACCGCGTTTCGCGCCCGGGCGACATACCGTCAGCCTGATCGTCAACGGCCAGCGGCAGGGGCGCCTGGAGGTAAATTTTGATGCGCAAGGCGCGCTGTGTTTTGACCAGGCCTTGCTGGATGCCGCCGACCTGGTGGCCGCTGACGACAACAGCGGTTGCGATGGCTTTCTGCGGCGCTTTCCACAAAGCCTGGTTGAGCCCGACCCGGCCACACTGTCGGTGTCGCTGGTGGTGCCGACCGAGGCCTTGCGCCCGATACGCCAGGATATTTCCGGGTACGACACCGGCGGTTTCGCCGGGTTGCTCAACTACGACCTCTCCGGGTTTGTTAATCAGTACGGTGACGACGCCAGCCGGTTCGGCTCGGCCAACACCGAAGTGGGTTTTAATGCCGGCGACTGGATCGTGCGCAGCCGCCAGGTGCAGACCTGGCAGGACGGCCTGTCGCGCAGCACTCACCTGGAAGCCTATGCCCAACGCACCTTCGCCAGCCAACAGGCGGTGCTGCAGGCCGGGCAGATCAACCTGTACAACCCGGTGTTGTCCGGCGCGCAGATCACCGGCGTGCAAGTGCTGACCGAACAGGCGCTGCAAGACCAGGGCCAAGGCGCAACCATCGACGGTATCGCCAATAGCCCGGCGCAGGTCGAGGTGCGGCAGAACGGCGCCCTGATTCATTCCGCGGTGGTCCCGGCCGGTCCGTTTTCGCTGACTAACGTACGGCGCCTGAACACTCGCTCCGACGTTGAAGTGACGGTCAAGGAAAGCAGCGGCGACGAACGCCGCTTCAGCGTGCCCGCCGCCATGCTGGGCCTGGGCCTGCCCGCGCCGGGCTACTCGGTGGCCGCCGGGCGTGTGCGCTCGATCGGCGATGCGCAAGGCAGCGACCCGTGGGTGGTCAGCGCAGGCTGGAGCGGCGCGGTGCACCCTCAGGTGATTGTGGGCAGCGGCATCCTGGCGGCGAGTGACTACCGTTCCACCGGCTTGAGTGTGGGCTGGCTGCCGGGGCTGGACACGCAGATCCAGTTGTCGAGCCAGCTCTCGGACGCCTCTGCGCGGGGCAAGGTTCGCGGCCTGCAGACTGACCTCGCCTGGTCGCAACAATTGAGCGAGCAATGGGCGTTCAGCGCGGCAAACTCCTGGCGTACGCCGGGCTACCGAGAGCTGGAGGAGACCACCTACGAGACCGACACAACCGCGCAACGCAGCTCACGTTACCGCGATCAGCAAAGCCTCAACCTGAGTTGGTCGCACCCTTGGCTGGGCGCGTTCAGCAGTGGCGTTTCGCGCTCCAGCACCTTTGCCGGCGAGACCAGCAGCCGCGCCCTCGCGTCCTGGGGCACCAGCGTCGCTGGCGTGTCGCTGTCGGCCAGTGCCGAATGGCAAATGGGCGGTCGCCAACAGCAAGACAACGCGGTGTACCTGAATATCAGTATGCCGCTGGGCGAAAACCGCCGGGCACGCAGTTGGGTGCGCAACGCGGGCGGCGAACAGCGCAGCGGTGTGGGCCTGAACGAGCAGGTCAACGATCAATTCAGTTACCGCGTCAGCGCCGAGCACGATTCTCGCGATCAACAGGTGGAAACCACAGTGGGCATTTCGACCCTGCCGCGCTACAGCCAGCTCGACTTCAGTTACAGCCGTTCCGATGCCGAACGCTCAAGCTATCAAGGTGGCGCACGCGGTGCGGTGGTGGTGCATGGCGGCGGGGTCACACTCTCGCCCTACCCGGTGCGCGACACTTTCGCCGTGCTCTCGGTGGGCGACATGAGCGGCGTCCAGGTGAGCACCCCAAGCGGCCCGGTATGGACCGACTGGCAAGGCCAAGCCGTGGTGCCGCAGGTGAATGCCTATGGCCGCAGCCCGGTCGAAGTGCAAACCCGCTCACTGCCGCGCAATGCCGACATCAACAACGGCCTGGCGATTGTCACCGCCGGTCGAGGCGCAGTCGACCGCATCGATTTCGGCGTGGCCATGACCCGGCGAGTATTGCTCAGCGTCACCACCGACCAGGGCACATCGTTGCCACGCGGCGCCACGGTCAGCACCGCCGAGGGTGATTTTGTCACCGTGGTGCAGGAGGCCGGCCAAGTGTTTCTACCCAACGTCATCGACCAACCGCCGCTGTGGATCAAAGCGCCTGGCATGCCTGCATGCCACCTGCAGTTTGAGCTGCCGGCAAAGGGTAACCCCGAGGTGTATTTCGAAACCGCGGCAGCCCGTTGCCATCAACCTTGAGGACCACTGCCATGCGCTACATCCCTGTTACGCGACGCCTGTTGAGTGCCGGCGTGCTGACGCTCGGCCTGGCCGGCAACGCGCTGGCGCTGGACGAGTGCCAGTTGAACCTGAGTGAAGCGCTGCTGGATTTCGGCCAGATGAACCGCCTCGCGCAAAACGACAGCGATGCGCAACGCTTGCTCGGCGAGCGCCGCGTGAGCCTGAGCCTGTCTTGCCCTCAAGCGCTGGACCCGAGCCTGTTTTACACCGCGCTGGCGGCAAACGCGCAACGGTTTCGCTTCACCGACCACGGCACCTACAAGATCCAGGTCAGTGATGCCATCCTCGACGGAAAACCGGTGGAATTAGGCCTGCTGCCAGGCGTCGGCCAAGCGCCTGCGGCCAGCGCAGCGACGCTCAATTGGCGCCCTGAGCATGCGATTGCGCCGGTGCACAATGGTGCCGTGCTCAGCGGCAAGCATTTTTCCGTGCAGCTGTTGGTCAAGGCCTGGGCCGACATTGCCGCCACCCAAGTCAGGGAGGCGACTACCTGGGACGTCTCCGGGCAGTTCGAAGCCCGCCGGGCCGAGCGTTACCGCCAACTGAGCCTGCGCGCGCGTTTCGCTCCGGTGGCGTGTACGCCGCAGTTGTCCAGCGGCGGCATTGTCGATTACGGCACGCTGTCGGCCAAAAGCCTGAATGCCACGAGCGAAACCTCGCTGGCCGCCAAGAGCCTGCTGTTTTCCATCAACTGCGACGCCCCGGCGCGCTTTGCCCTGGTGATGCAAGACAACCGCGACGGCACGGCCACCGGCGGCATTGACGGCACGGCATACGGCCTGAACCTGGATGCCAGCCGCAACAAAATCGGGCGCTACTACCTGACCATCGACCCGGCGGATTTTACCGCCGACACCGTGGCGCAGCTTTATCGCACCGACTCCACCAGCAATGGCGCGGCCTGGAGCAGTGCCAGCGGTCGGCAGATCGCCATGGCCGCCAACAGCTACGTGGGCTTTACCGACAGCATCGGCATTACCACCGGCCCGGTGGCGATTCAGAACCTGGCTGGCACGGTGCGTATCAGGGCTTACCTGGCACCCACCGAGGAACTGGACTTGAGCGATGTGGTGAGAATCGACGGTGCCGGCACCCTCGAAATCTTTTATCAGTAAGCGTTTCGCGAGGAACCACAGCATGAACATCCACTGTATTGCCGTTTTAACCCTGTTTTGCCTGACGGGCGCGCCACCCACTTTCGCCGCCTCCACCGCCGACCTGGCCGTCAAGGGCCTGATCATCCCCGCCGCTTGCACGCCATTGCTTTCCAGTGGCGGCGTGATCGACTACGGCAAAATTTCGCGGCAGGACCTGAACCAGGACAAGAACACGCGCTTGCCGGCCAAGCACCTGCAAATCGAGCTGGGTTGCAACGGCCCAAGCCGCTTCGCGCTGCGCATGCACGACAACCGCGAGGGCTCGGCGTCGGTCAACAGCGAGATCTACTACGGGCTGGGGTTCGACAATAGCGGCAATCGGCTCGGCGTGTATTCCGTGAGTTTTGACCCGGCACACACCGTGGCCGACTCGATGCCGACCGTTTACGGCACCGAGTCCACCACTGGCGGCGTCGCCTGGCGTAGCGCCAACCGCAATGCAATAGACATAGGCGCCAACAGCTATCTGGGCTTCACCGACACCGAAGGCAGTACGCAAGGCCCGGTGGCCATCAAGCACCTGAGCAGCACGATCAAAATCGATACGGTGATCAATGCCAAACAGAACCTCGACCTGAGCAGCGAAACACGCCTGGACGGCTTCGCGACCCTGGAGGTGGTGTACCTGTAACCTCAACGTTTCTCGCAGGTGACCTGCACGTAGCGTGCGCGACCGGCGCCAAGGCCGGCGACCAAAGCCCCCGCGCCAAGCACCGCAAACACCCAGCCGACAGCCGCCCAACCGCCGGTCCAGTCATGCACCAGCCCGACCGTGAGCGGCCCAAGTGAGGCCAGCGTGTAGCCGATGCCTTGCGCCATACCCGACAGGTTGGCGGCCACATGGGCATCGCGCGAACGCAGCACGATCAAGGTCAGCGCCAGGCTGAACGTGCCGCCCTGCCCCAAGCCCAACACAATCGCCCAGCCCCACAGCCCATCAATGGGCGCATACAAGCAGCCAAACAAACCACCCAGGGTCAACAGCATCACCACCACGATGGCCAGGCGCTGGTCTTTGCCACGGGTGGCCAGCCACGGTGCGGCCAGCGAACTGAGCAGTTGCACCATCACCGAACCCGAGAGCACTAACCCGGCCTGAGTCGCGCTAAGGCCGCGGCCGATAAGAATCGACGGCAACCAACCAAATACGATGTAGGCCAGCGACGATTGCAGCCCCATGTACAGCGTGACCTGCCAGGCCAATGGGTCGCGAAGCAAACCCTTCACGCGATAGGCGACCTGATGCGCGCCGTGCTTTTGCCCGACTTGCGGCAACCAGAACAGCGCCGCCACCAGCGCCGGCAGCATCCAGAAGCCCAGGCCGATGTTCCAGCTGTCGCCGAAATATTTGCTGAGTGGCACCGTGGAGCCTGCAGCCAACGCGGCGCCCAGGCACAGCGCCATGGTGTACACGCCGGTGAAGGTGCCGGCCTGTTTGGCAAAGTCGCGCTTGACGATACCCGGCAGCAATACGCCGATGATGCCGATGCTCGCACCGGCGATCAGGCTGCCGGCGAACAGCCCGACCTCACCGAACGAACTGCGCAGGATAATCCCGCCAGCCAGCGTCAGCAGAATCCCCAATACCACACGCTCGGCACCAAAGCGTCGGGCCAGGATCGGCGCCATCGGCGCAAACAACCCCAGGCAAAGCACCGGCAACGTGGTCAGCAACCCAGCTTTGGCCGCTGACAACCCCAGGCTAGTCGAAACCTCGGCCAGCAGCGGCGCCATGCTCGACAACGCCGGGCGCAGGTTCATCGCCACCAGAATCAGGCCCAACAGCAATAGCCAGGGCCGCGTGACGACCGGCGCGGTGTGCTGCACCACCTCGTCGCAGGCTTCGGCGTCGATCAGCAGTGCTTGAAGTTCGGGGCTGTGCTTGGCTTCACGGTTCATTGATCAACTGCCGGCAGAGGGATTTGGCGCGTTGCGGGTCTTGCTGTTCCACCGCATCGAGCAGGGCGATATGCAGGTCAAAAACCGCTTGGCGACGTGGCGAGATACTCAGCGTCTGGCGCAGTTGCGCGGCGACAATGGCGCAAAAATACTGATACAGCTCGCTCAACGCCGGGTTGTGCGCCGCGTCCACCAAGCGTTGGTGGAACACCAGGTCGGCGCTGATATAGGCCTCCAGCTCACCGTGATACAGCGCGGCGCTCGCGTGCAATGCCGCGCGCAAACCGTGCAAATCTGACTCGGTACGGCGCATGGCGGCGAGCCCGATGGCCTCCACTTCGAGCATCTGCCGCGTCTCTTGCGCCTGTTCGAGGGTGCAGTGCGATAACGCACGCATCGCCCCCAGCGGGTCGCTCATCGAACGCAGGTAACTGCCGTCGCCCTGGCGGATTTCGATCAACCCGCAAAATGCCAATACGCGCATGGCCTCACGCACGGTGTTGCGGCTGATGCCCAGCTCGGCGCACAGCTCAGGCTCGGTGGGCAGGCGCTCGCCGATAGCCCATACGCCTTGGGCGATGCGCTGGCGCAATTGCTCCAGGGCCTGGTCGACCAGCGAGCGTTTGATCAGCGGGGCGATGTCTGTCATGGGTTTCGCACTTTCGTCCAATCATGGGATGAATTTTCCCACAGCCTATTCGGACTTGCCTACAAAGGCAACGCACTAGGGTTGTTGGGCAGGGAAAGGAACTGAATTTTCGATTGGTAAAATTACCCTCAGAGGGTAATCATGGAGCTCAGATGTCTTATGGAAAAGTACACACCTCACTACGACCTCGCGGTGATCAAGGCGGATGTTACAAAGCTGGGCATAAGAGCATTTACAGCAAGCGCGCGTGAGGGGGCTCGACAACTTGAATTGAGCCTCGGCCAAATGCGATTCGTGGTCTGCGCCCTTGAGAACCGCATGTTGTACAAGTCAATGACGACCTACTCGGACCACCGGCTGTGGCAGGACGTCTATTTGATCAAAATTTACGCTATGGAGATTTACATCAAAGTGACTTACCGCCCAGGCGGTGGGCCTCCCGTAATCTCCTTCAAGGAGAACACCTGATGAAAACCCAACAATGCGTGAGCTGCGGGTCTGATGACGCAATGCAGCATTTCGAGGGGCGTACCTTCACGATCAACACACGCGGCATGACCCGCGCTATTCCAGGCATCGCGGGCTGGGAATGCCAGGCCTGCAAGGAAATCGAATTCGATTACGACGACGACAGCGCAGAACGTTACTCCGCTGCCAGTGACCAGTTATTGATTGATGCCAGGCACATCATCGCCGCCGAAATGAAGCGCATCCGCCGAAAATTGCAGCTGACCCAAAAGCAAGCCGTGAGTCTCTTGATCGGCCGTGGGCACAATGCATTTTCCCGCTATGAAAGGGCCGAGATTTTCCCGCCCGAGCCACTGCTCACGCTGATGCGCCTGCTGGATAAACACCCGCACCTGCTGGCCGAGATAGAAGCCCTCAAGGCCGGCGAAGACCTCAACCAATTGCTCAGTGCAAAAGACGCTCAACCGCTGGCAACTCAGGCGTCCGCCTAAAAAACAACAGGCAAAAATAAACCCGGCACACGGCCGGGTTTATGTTCAAGCATCACTCATCGATCAATGCAGAATCTGGCTCAAGAACAGCTTGGTCCGATCGTTCTGCGGGTTGTCGAAGAAGTCATTCGGCGCCGCCTGCTCAACGATTTCGCCCTTGTCCATGAAGATCACGCGGTTGGCCACGGTGCGGGCGAAGCCCATTTCGTGGGTTACGCACAACATGGTCATGCCGTCTTCGGCCAGGCCGATCATGGTGTCGAGTACTTCCTTGACCATTTCCGGGTCCAGCGCCGAGGTTGGTTCATCGAACAGCATGATTTTCGGCTTCATGCACAGCGCGCGAGCGATGGCCACACGCTGTTGCTGGCCGCCGGACAGTTGCCCCGGAAACTTGTGCGCCTGTTCTGGAATGCGCACGCGCTCCAGGTAATGCATGGCGATTTCTTCGGCCTTGCGCTTGGGCATCTTGCGCACCCACATCGGCGCCAGCGTGCAGTTCTGCAGGATGGTCAGGTGCGGGAACAGGTTGAAGTGCTGGAACACCATGCCGACTTCACGGCGGATCGCTTCGATCTGCTTGAGGTCGTTGGTCAGTTCCACGCCATCGACCACGATGCGGCCTTGCTGGTGCTCCTCCAAACGGTTGAGGCAGCGGATGGTGGTGGACTTGCCCGAACCCGACGGGCCGCACAGCACGATACGCTCGCCCTGCTTGACGTTGAGGTTGATGTCTTTCAACACGTGGAACTGGCCGTACCACTTGTTGACGCCCTGCATCTGGATAATGCCTTCAGGGCTCACAGGCTGTTTGATCGCTTCGCTCATAACATCAACTCCTAACGCTTGTGGCCTGTGTCGAGCTTGTGTTCCAAATGAATGGAATAGCGCGACATACCAAAACAGAAAATCCAGAACACCAGGGCGGCGAACACGTAGCCTTCAGTGGCCATGCCCAACCATTTCGGGTCGGCGGCGGCTTGTTTAACGCTGTTGAGCAGGTCGAACAGGCCGATGATGATCACCAGGCTGGTGTCTTTGAACAGCGCAATAAACGTGTTGACGATGCCCGGAATCACCATCTTCAGGGCTTGCGGCAGAATCACCAGGCCCATGCTGCGCCAGTAACCCAGGCCCATCGCTGCGGCCGCTTCGTACTGCCCCTTGGGAATCGCTTGCAAGCCACCGCGCACCACTTCGGCCACGTAAGCCGACTGGAACAGGATCACGCCGATCAACGCCCGCAGCAGCTTGTCGATGCCCATGCCTTCCGGCAGGAACAGCGGCAGCATCACCGAAGACATGAACAGCACGGTGATCAACGGTACGCCGCGCCAGAATTCGATGAAGGTCACGCAGACCACCCGAATCGCCGGCATGTTCGAACGCCGCCCCAACGCCAGCACGATGCCCAGTGGCAAGGCGCCGGCGATGCCGACCGTGGCGATCACCAGGGTCAGCATCAAGCCGCCCCATTGGCTGGTGGCCACGTTGGTCAGGCCGAAGATCCCACCATGCAACAGGAAGTAGGCAATGATCGGGTACAGCACCAGGAAGCTCAGGCCGTAGACCGCCTTGCGTTGAAAACGCGAGATGAACAACGGCGCCACGCCAATAATCGCCAGCCACACGGTCAGGTCCACGCGCCAGCGCAGGTCGCCGGGGTAGTAGCCGTACATGAACTGCCCGAAGCGCTGTTGGATAAACACCCAGCAGGCGCCCTCTTTGGTGCAGTCTGCGCGCGTGGTGCCGACCCAGTTAGCGTCCAGAATCGCCCAATGCAAAATCGGCGGCACCACCAGGTAGATCAGGTAGAAGGCCAGCAATGTCAGCAGGGTATTGAGCCAACTCGAAAACAAGTTGGCGCGCATCCATGCCACCGGCCCGAAGACTTTGTTCGGCGGCGGCATGTCAGGTTTGAAAGTATGCGTACTCATGGGCGTTTCCTCACCGCTCGATCAGCGCAATGCGCTTGTTGTACCAGTTCATCAGCAGGGAAATGCTGATGCTGATCGCCAGGTACACGCTCATGGTGATGGCAATGACTTCGATGGCCTGGCCGGTCTGGTTGAGCACCGTGCCGGCAAACAGCGAAACCATTTCCGGGTAACCGATACCGGCGGCCAACGACGAGTTTTTCGCCAGGTTGAGGTATTGGCTGGTCAGCGGCGGAATGATCACCCGCAACGCTTGCGGGATGATCACCTTGCGCAGCGTTGGCCCAGGGCGCAAGCCGAGGGAGCGCGCCGCTTCGGTTTGGCCGTGGCTGACCGACTTGATGCCCGACCGCACGATCTCGGCAATAAACGCTGCCGTGTAAACGGTAAGCGCCAGGGTCAGCGCCAACAGTTCAGGGATCAGTACCCAGCCGCCGACGAAGTTGAAGCCCGCAAGCTTGGGCATTTCCCAGTGCAGCGGCGCGCCGAAAATCAACGCGCACAGCGCCGGAATAACCACCAGCAGCGCAAGGCCCGCCCAGAATTTGTGGAACGGTACGCCCGTCGCTTCAAAGCGTTTATTGGCCCAGCGGGTCATCAGCACGATCGCGATAATCGCCACCACCACGCTGACCACAAACGGCCAAAACCCGTCAGCGGCAAGCGCTGCCGGCATGTTCAGGCCGCGGCTGCTGACAAAGAAGGTGTCGCCGAAGTTATGGCTGTTGCGCGGCCCCGGCATGGTCAGGAACACGGCAAAGTACCAGAACAGGATTTGCAGCAAGGGCGGAATGTTGCGGAAAACTTCCACATACACGGTCGCCAGCTTGTTGATCATCCAGTTAGGCGACAGGCGCGCCACGCCGATGATGAACCCGAGAAGCGTCGCCAGGACGACGCCGATCACCGTCACCAGCAAGGTGTTGAGCAGCCCGATCAGAAAGACCCGGGCGTAGCTGTCCGATTCGGTGTAGTCGATCAAGTGTTGCGCGATGCCAAACCCGGCACTGCGTTCAAGAAAGTCGAAACCCGAGGTAATGCCCCGGTGTTGAAGGTTGGTCTGGGTGTTGTCGAAGAGGTACCAGCCCAGCGAGATCACCGCCACAATGGTGATGATCTGGAAGAGCCACGCACGCACTTTGGGATCGCTGAAGCTGAGCTTCTGCTTTGGTGCGCCGATTTGTTTTTGCATGAAGTGCCCCGGAAATAATGGAACAGAACATCACCCGGTGGTTGGCCCACCGGGTGATTGAACCATCAGCGATCAGCGTACAGGTGGTGCGTATTGAATGCCGCCGTTGTTCCACAGTGCGTTCAGGCCACGGTCGATTTCCAGCGGGGTGCTCTTGCCCAGGTTGCGCTCGAACACTTCACCGTAGTTACCGACTTGCTTGACGATCTGTACAACCCAATCTTTTTTCACTTTCAGGTCTTTGCCGTATTCGCCGTCAGCACCGAGCAGACGAGCAACGTCCGGGTTCTTGGTGGACTTGGCTTCAGCTTCAACGTTTTTCGAGGTGATACCGGCTTCTTCGGCGTTGAGCATGGCGTAGCCAACCCAGCGCACGATGGCCAGCCACTCGTCGTCGCCGTTACGCACGACCGGGCCCAAAGGTTCTTTGGAAATGGTTTCCGGCAGAACCACGTAGTCCTTCGGCGAGGCCAACTTGCTGCGCTGGGCAAACAGTTGGGACTTGTCGGAGGTCAGCACGTCGCAACGACCGGATTCCAGCGACTTGGCGCTTTCGTCGGAGGTGTCGAACGTGATCGGGGTGTACTTCAGGTTGTTGCCACGGAAGTAGTCGGAAACGTTCAGCTCAGTGGTGGTACCGGCCTGGATGCAGATGGTTGCACCGTCCAGTTCCTTGGCACTTTTGACGCCCAGCTTGTTGTTAACCAGGAAGCCGATGCCGTCGTAATAAGTGATGAAGCCCGGGAATTTCAGGCCCATGCCCGCATCGCGAGAGCTGGTCATGGTGGTGTTACGCGACAGGATGTCGACTTCGCCGGACTGAAGCGCGGTGAAACGCTCCTTGGCGTTCAACTGGCTGAATTTTACCTTGGTCGCGTCACCGAATACGGCGGCAGCTACGGCACGGCAAACGTCAGCATCGATCCCGAGGATCTTGCCGCTGGCATCCGGTACCGAGAAACCCGGCAGGCCGTCACTCACGCCACATTGCACAAAGCCTTTCTTCTGCACGGCGTCCAGGGTAGCGCCAGCTTGGGCAAAACCACTGACACCCAGTACGGCGGCCGCAGTAACGATGGCCAGGGTGGATTTCAATACCTTCATTCAAACCTCCAAGTTGCTCTTGTTGTGTCGAAGCTCGAACCCCAGCGCACCCTTATGAGGCGGTATCGACCCGTGTTGGCTTTTTTTAGGGTCAAGCGGCATGAAGTCGTCGCAGTAATTACAGTGGCTATCCCATAAACGGCAGTCACTGATAGTGTTACCGTCGTCAGACAGTTCTGACATCGTCCTACACATAGCAAGCCCCGTACCAGAGTGCTGACTGAGCCGTTTCAGCCCATGGTCAATAGAAAAACATACAACCTTGCGACATTCTCTTAACAGATCAACCCGTCGCGCACTGTTCCGACGCACCCAATCGGAGCGCACGCACATTTATGGAGCAGACATGACCGAACCCTTGATTCTTCAGCCCGCCAAGCCCGCAGACGCCTGCGTAATCTGGTTGCATGGCCTGGGTGCCGATCGCTACGACTTTATGCCAGTGGCTGAAGCGTTGCAGGACACCCTACTGACCACCCGCTTTGTGTTGCCGCAGGCGCCGAACCGCCCGGTGACCATTAATGGCGGTTACGAGATGCCCAGCTGGTACGACATCAAGGCCATGAGCCCGGCCCGCTCGATCAGCCTGGAAGAGCTGGACGTGTCGGCAAAAATGCTCACGGATTTGATCAAAGAACAAAAAAGCAGCGGAATAGACGCCTCGCGGATTTTTCTGGCGGGCTTTTCACAAGGCGGCGCCGTGGTGTTCCACACCGCGTTTATCAAATGGCAAGGCGCACTCGGTGGCGTAATTGCCCTCTCCACCTACGCCCCAACCTTCGACGACGAGTTGGAGTTGTCCGCCAGCCAGCAGCGCATTCCGGCCTTGTGCCTTCACGGCCAGCACGACGACGTGGTACAGAACGCCATGGGCCGCAGCGCCTTTGAGCATTTGAAGACCCGTGGTGTCACCGTGACATGGCAGGAATACCCAATGGGCCACGAAGTGTTACCTCAAGAGATACACGACATAGGGGCGTGGTTGACCGCTCGCCTGGGCTGAAATCCATACATTATGTAGCCGTGTGACCAACGCACTACGCCGCGCCCGATTCTTGCATTACACTGGCCGGCGTACATTCCTTAACCAAACAATGAGATCACCGTGCTCAAAGCACTCAAGAAAATGTTCGGCAAAAGCGAGGCTGAGCCGCTCGCGCCTGTTCCCAGTGCTCCTGTCCCAATGCCCGGCAACCGCAATGACGGTAATCAGCCCGACCGGACCGCGCGTGCCGCCTCGCCGAAAAAACCACCGGTGACAGCGCCGGAACAGGCAAAACCGGCACAGGCCGCGCCTGTTACCCAGCCAAAGGCACCGCGTCGCGAGCCTGCACCCAAACCGCCCGTGGCCGCGTGGAAGCTCGAAGACTTCGCCGTCGAGCCGCTGGAAGGCAAAACCCGCTTCCATGACTTCAAACTGGCCCCGGAACTGATGCACGCCATCCAGGACCTCGGCTTCCCCTACTGCACGCCGATTCAGGCGCAAGTGCTGGGCTTTACGCTGGCAGGCAAAGACGCCATCGGCCGCGCGCAAACCGGCACCGGCAAGACCGCCGCGTTCCTGATTTCGATCATCACCCAACTGCTGCAAACCCCGCCGCCCAAAGAACGCTACATGGGTGAGCCGCGCGCGCTGATCATCGCCCCGACCCGCGAGCTGGTGGTGCAGATCGCCAAGGACGCCGCCGACCTGACCAAGTACACCGGCCTCAACGTCATGACGTTCGTCGGCGGCATGGACTTCGACAAGCAGCTCAAGCACCTTGAAGCCCGCCATTGCGACATCCTGGTGGCAACGCCTGGCCGTCTGCTCGACTTCAACCAGCGTGGCGACGTGCACCTGGACATGGTCGAAGTGATGGTGCTGGACGAAGCCGACCGCATGCTCGACATGGGTTTCATCCCGCAAGTGCGTCAGATCATTCGCCAGACCCCGCCGAAAGACGAGCGCCAGACGCTGCTGTTCTCCGCGACCTTTACCGAAGACGTGATGAACCTCGCCAAGCAATGGACCACCGACCCGTCCATCGTCGAGATCGAAGCGCTGAACGTCGCCAGTGAAAACGTCGAACAGCACATCTACGCGGTGGCCGGCGCCGACAAGTACAAGCTGCTCTACAATCTGATCACCGACAACGGCTGGGAACGCGTGATGGTTTTTGCCAACCGCAAGGACGAAGTGCGCCGCATTGAAGAACGCCTGGTGCGTGATGGCGTCAACGCCGCGCAGTTGTCCGGCGACGTGCCGCAGCACAAACGCATCAAGACGCTGGAAGGCTTTCGCGAAGGCAAGATTCGCGTGCTGGTCGCCACTGACGTGGCTGGCCGTGGTATTCACATCGACGGCATCAGCCACGTGATCAACTTCACCCTGCCGGAAGTGCCGGATGACTACGTGCATCGCATCGGCCGCACCGGGCGTGCAGGCGCTGCGGGTGTGTCGATCAGCTTTGCCGGCGAAGATGACTCGTATCAGTTGCCGTCTATCGAGACGCTGCTGGGGCGCAAGATCAGCTGTGAAACGCCGTCGACGCATTTGTTGCGAGCGGTAGAGCGCAAACGCCCTTAAAGGCTGAAATGCGGTTACAAAATGTGGGAGCGGGCTTGCTCGCGAATGCGGTCTGTCAGTTAAAGATGTACTGACTGTTACACCGCATTCGCGAGCAAGCCCGCTCCCACATTTGGATCTCCATACACCTTTAGTCAGGTGTTTACTTCCAGCGGTCTGCCGCAGCGTGATCGCTGCCTCGCCCTTCAACCCAATGCGGGCCTTCTGGGGTGTTTTCTTTCTTCCAGAAAGGCGCGCGGGTCTTCAAGTAGTCCATCACAAACGCGCAGGCATCAAACGCGGCCTGGCGATGCGCGCTGGCGGCGGCGACGAAGACGATGGGCTCGCCCGGCTCCAGCGCGCCGATACGGTGCAGCACGTTCAGCTTGAGCAGCGGCCAGCGTTGCCCGGCTTCCACGGCAATTTTGGCCAGGGCTTTTTCGGTCATGCCGGGGTAGTGTTCAAGGAACATCCCCGACACCTCGTGGCCGTCATTGAAGTCGCGCACGTAACCGACAAAACTCACCACCGCGCCCACGCCAACATTGGCTGCGTGCATGGCATTCAGCTCGGCACCGGGATCAAACGCCTCGGCCTGCACCCGAATCGCCATGGTCAGCCTCCGGTCACAGGCGGGAAAAACGCCACTTCATCACCGGCTTGCAACGGCTCGTCGAGGCCGCACAACTCCTGGTTGCGCGCACACATCAGGCTCGTCTCGTTGAGCACTTCAAAGCCCGGGTCACCGGCCAGCGCCAGGCGCACCGCGTCGACTGTCGCGAAGTCGCCTTCGACTTCCAAAGAATCCAGGCCCACCGCTTCGGCGTAGCGCGCAAAAAACAATACGTTGATGCTCATGCTTGATCCGCCTTGAAGTGCCCACTTTTACCGCCGAGTTTTTCCAGCAGGCGAATACTTTCGATAGTCATGCCACGGTCCACCGCCTTGCACATGTCGTAGATCGTCAGCGCCGCGACGCTGGCGGCGGTCAAGGCCTCCATCTCCACACCGGTTTGGCCGCTGAGTTTGCAGCGCGCCAGGATATGCACCGCATCGACGCCCTCGGCGCGCAGCTCAACCTTGACCCCGGTGAGCATCAGCGGGTGGCACAGGGGGATCAGATCACTGGTTTTTTTAGCGGCCTGAATCCCGGCAATACGCGCCACGGCAAACACGTCGCCCTTGGGATGGGCGCCGTCGACAATCATTTTCAGGGTGTCGGGCAGCATGCGCACCCGCGCTTCGGCCACGGCCTCACGGAACGTCACGCCTTTGTCGGTGACGTCGACCATATGGGCGCGACCTTGGGAATCGAGATGAGTCAGCACGGGGCCTCCTTGAGGCAGCAAAAAAGCTACAAGCCGCAAGCGGTCAGTGAACAACCCACTGAACCCACTTGCAGCTTGTAGCTTAAAGCTTGCTGCTTAGAGATGCGACTCGGCGTATTCAGCCAGAATCGAACGAGGAACCCCTTGCAGCGCAATGTGCACGCCGTTCGGGAAGTCTTTGAAGCGTTCCGTCAGGTACGTAAGCCCGGAGCTGGTCGCGGACAGGTAAGGGGTGTCGATTTGCGCCAGGTTGCCCAGGCACACCACTTTGGAACCGGCACCCGCACGCGTGATGATGGTTTTCATCTGGTGCGGTGTCAGGTTCTGGCATTCATCAATCAAAATCAGGCTTTGCTGGAAGCTGCGACCGCGGATGTAGTTGAGGGATTTAAACTGCAACGGCACTTTGCTGAGGATGTAATCGACGCTGCCATGGGTGTTTTCGTCATCCATGTGCAAGGCTTCGAGGTTGTCGGTGATCGCCCCCAGCCACGGCTCCATTTTTTCCGCTTCGGTGCCGGGCAGAAAACCGATTTCCTGGTCCAGGCCCTGCACGCTGCGGGTAGCGATGATGCGCCGATAGCGCTTGGTCACCATCGTCTGCTCAATGGCGGCCGCCAGCGCGAGGATGGTTTTCCCCGAACCTGCAGCGCCCGTCAGGTTGACCAAGTGGATGTCCGGGTCGAGCAGCGCATACAGCGCCAGGCTCTGGTAGATGTCACGCGGTTTCAGGCCCCAGGCTTCCTGATGCAACAGGGGTTCCTGGTGCAGATCAAGAATCAGCAGCTTGTCGACTTGAATCTCTTTGATCCAGCCGACAAAACCCTGTTCGTCGATGATGAATTCATTGATGTGCACAGAAGGCAGGTTGTCGATCAACTGCACCTGATGCCAGGTGCGGCCGTGGTCCTGACGGGTTTCAACCTTGCTCACAAGGTCCCAGAACGAGCCGGTCACCGTGTGATAACCACGCGAAAGCATCGACACGTCGTCGACCAGTTGGTCGGTACTGTAGTCCTCGGCAGCGATCCCACACGCTCGTGCCTTGAGGCGCATATTGATGTCTTTGGTCACCAGCACGAGGCGCAAGTCCTTGTCGCGTGCGTGCAGGTCGATCAATTGGTTGATGATTTTGTTGTCGTTCAGATTCTCCGGCAGCAGGCTGTTGGGCTCGCTGCGCTTGTTCATCAGAATCGACAGCAAGCCCTTCGGCCCGCTTTTACCGCGCTGGATCGGCACACCCACTTCAACGTCATCGGGCGAGGCTTCGCCCAGCGTCTTGTCGATCAAGCGGATGGCCTGACGGCATTCGGCGGCAACGCTGTGGTGCCCGCTTTTGAGTTTGTCGAGCTCCTCAAGCACGATCATCGGGATGGCGACGTGGTGTTCTTCGAAATTGAGCAGTGCGTTTGGATCGTGAATCAATACGTTGGTATCAAGCACATAAAGGATTGGCTGGTCGGAAGAAGGGTTACGTCCATGATCATCCATACTCGGTCACCTTTGTGGGAGCCAGTCGACGCAATACCACAACAGTGCTGCGCCTCGATTCAACCACCGACAGCACCTGAGTGACGTCAAGTGCTGTGCCCACATGAGGAGTCTTGGAAGACGCCACCTGTGTTGCAGGTTTCGGCGGTCTGACTTCGTAATACCGCAAAAGGCATGACAGAAAAAAGCACTTTGACGTTTTTTTGAAGTTTATTTTTCAGGATGACGAATAGCACTAGCCGAGTGCCAGCCACGCCGTTAAAGTCGGAAGTCCGCCTGCATCGAAATGCCGCAAAAAATCACCGCTTGAACGCCTCATGTCCAGCAGGGCCGGGCACTTGAGCTTTTCAGCGAAACGCCTCCCGGCAGTCCTGCCAACCCAGCCCACTTTGCGCCGTTGCCTGCAATAACATCGGCAACGCTACCCGCGCCCTGTCTTGGGTGTCGTGAAACACAATCACGCCTTTGCGCCACAGCAACATCAAGGTCAGCACTCGCTCCTGCGCCTCATCGGCCTTGAGTTTGCCCGGTTCGTCCTGGGAGTCGATGTCCCACAACGCCACCTGCAAACCCTGGGCTTGAAAGAACCCCTGGCTGTCGGCGCGACGCTGGCCGTAAGGCGGGCGAAACAGCGGCATGTAGTTTTCCGGCATCAGGTTCTGCGCCAACGATGCGCTGCGGGTGATCGAGCTTTGCCAGTCGACCCAATGGCTGTGCGAACGGTATTGCCAGCCCTGTATGCCCACGCACTGGCCCTGATACAGCGCCTGAACATCCGCGGCAGAACTGCGCTCGACGCGGGTTTGCAGGCTACTGCCGAGCACAAAAAAGGTGGCGCTCATCTTTTGTTTGCGCAGGTAGTCGGTGAGCCAGTCGGTAGCGCCGCTCACGGGTGCCGGGCCGCCGTCGAAGGTCATCAGGAACATGCGGTCGTTGAATTCTTCGCCATTGCGTTCGTGGTCGCCAAAACGCGCGACTTCGCTGCTGATCTGCGGGAACAGCGCGGCTTTGCGCAGCAGCTCGTCCAGGTAACGCTCATGGAAGTTATGGCTGGGGCCAGCCCAGCCTATATAAAAGGAGTCGTCACTGAGCGCGAACTTGCCAGCCTGCTCACGCAGGTCATCCATGCTTTCGACCAGGTAACAGAACGAGGCGTCTTCCTCACAGCTTTGCTGGGCGAACGTGTAGTTTTCCAGCAGGCGCTGCCAGAGCTGGCGGCGCAAATCGTCAATGGCGGCCAGGTTGATGATCTTCAGGCCCAGGCGTTGCTTGAGCGCAGCTTCGTCCTGGTTTTCGCTGGCGATCAGGCTGTGCGCGAACATCAGGATTTCGGCGCGTGAGGCGACGTCGAACAACGCCGGGCTGCTGAGTTTTTCGGGCCAGGTGCCACGGTCCAGGCTGGCCACATCCACCGGGGCGGCGTGTGCGGTCAGGCCTATCAGGCACGCGGACAATAAAAGCGCTATTCGCACACGGGGTCTCCCTCTCCAGAGTCACCGCCCATCATAGCGGATCATGCCTATCGCCATCATAGGTGGAGTCAAAACGCCCAACCCCCTAGAATCCTCCCACGATTAAAGGAGACGACTTCATGCTGATGGTGATTTCCCCCGCCAAGACCCTCGACTTCGAGACACCGCCGGTAACCCAGCGCTTTACCCAGCCGCAGTACCTGGACCATTCCCGGGAACTGATCGAGCAACTGCGCCAACTAAGCCCGGCGCACATCAGCGAACTGATGCACGTATCCGACAAAATCGGTGGCCTGAATGCCGCACGCTTCGGCAGTTGGACACCGGATTTCACCCCGGCCAACGCCAAACAAGCCCTGCTCGCCTTTAAAGGCGACGTTTACACCGGCCTGAATGCCGAGACTTTCAGCGACGCCGATTTCAACTACGCCCAGGACCACCTGCGCATGCTCTCGGGCCTCTACGGCCTGCTGCGCCCATTGGACCTGATGATGCCGTACCGGCTGGAGATGGGCACCAAACTCGCCAACGCGCGCGGCAAAGACCTCTACGCCTTCTGGGGCACGCGCATCAGCGAATGGCTTAACGAAGCACTCGCCGAACAAGGCGATGACCTGCTGCTGAACCTGGCGTCCAACGAGTACTTCTCGGCGGTCAAGCGCACGGCGCTGAACGCGCGAATCATCAACACCGAGTTCAAAGACCTGAAAAACGGCCAGTACAAGATCATCAGCTTCTACGCCAAAAAGGCGCGGGGCATGATGAGCCGCTTTGTGATTGAAGAACGCATCAACGACCCGGCCAGGCTCAAGCAGTTTGATGTGCAGGGCTATCGCTTCGATGCGCAGCAGTCCAAGCCGGACAACCTGGTGTTTTTGCGCGATCACGCACCGCAATAACGCCATACCCAGCCTATTGATCGTTCCCATACCCAGCTGTTCAGGCTGCTTGAGGTCAACTGTGGGAGGGGGCTTGCTCCCGATAGCGGTGGGGTCAGTCGAAGCATCTATGACTGAAACACCGCTATCGGGAGCAAGCCCCCTCCCACATTTTTATCCGCGTGCCTCCCTTCTGTCGTCATTTTTCTGACGCAAAAAAACCGTCCGTACGTCTTTATGAAAAAAATTTCATTCGACAATTTTCATTTTTTTTCGTAGTGGCACCGTTTTTTCAAAACAGTAGTGGCACAAAACCATCTCTTCGCATCAACTCCCTATAACTACGGGTTCAAGTAGCCGGTACTATCAATATAATACCAGTGCCATCTTTTCTAATATCTCAAGAAATTTCCGCAAACAGGATGAGTGGCCAGGAACTTCATCCTGAACCGCCGCTCATACCACCGGTAGCGAAATTCTCTGTTGCTGTAAGAGAAGGCTTACCTGAAGACCAGCGGAAGTAGCAAAGTTGCCACGGCTAAACTTTGACTCACAGGTCACCTGTCCATTGAATAGTTAAGAGCGGCGACAAGGATGATTTGCCACACACTATAAGGCCAAGGCCGAGCTTACCTGAATGTGTCAGTGGGACAACCCAAGGCATTGATAATCAAAGGCTTATAACCTTTATCAATACCCTGCGGCACTGGCGTCAGGCCCTTCTCCCATGAAGGCTGGCTGCATTCCAGGGCAAGCCCCAATTACAAGGCCACGTTGCGCACAACTTGAGTGCCATTGTTAGTCACTCGTTATTTAACCTGCCGTTTCGCAGTAAGTAGGCGTCTATTCGCCTAACTTTCGCGATAACAGTGACGTTTGCAAACATGAACTCCGGCCATCTAATTGGCATGATTAATATTGAGGTAAATGCGATGCGCATCAGCATATTTGGTTTGGGTTACGTTGGCGCAGTCTGTGCCGGTTGCCTGTCTGCACGGGGCCATGAAGTGGTCGGCGTGGACATCTCAAAGGATAAGATCGACCTGATCAATGCAGGCAAATCGCCCATCGTTGAACCGGGTTTGGGCGAACTGTTGAGCCAAGGTATCGAAACCGGTCGACTGCGTGGCACCACCAACTTCGCCGACGCGATCCGTGATACTGACCTGTCGATGATTTGCGTCGGTACGCCGAGCAAGAAAAACGGCGACCTGGAACTCGATTACATCGAAGCGGTGTGCCGCGAGATCGGTTTTGTGCTGCGTGACAAAACCACCCGCCACACCGTGGTAGTGCGCAGCACCGTGCTGCCCGGCACCGTGGCCAATGTGGTGATTCCGATCCTCGAAGACTGCTCCGGCAAAAAAGCCGGCGTCGACTTCGGCGTTGCGGTCAACCCGGAATTCCTGCGTGAATCCACCGCCATCGCCGACTACGACCTGCCGCCAATGACCGTCATCGGCGAGTTCGACAAAGCCTCCGGCGATGTCTTGCAGTCGCTGTACGAGGAACTCGACGCACCGATCATCCGCAAGGACATCGCGGTCGCCGAAATGATCAAGTACACCTGCAACGTGTGGCACGCCACCAAAGTCACCTTCGCCAACGAGATCGGCAACATCGCCAAAGCGGTCGGCGTCGATGGTCGCGAAGTGATGGAAGTGGTCTGCCAGGACAAAACCCTCAACCTGTCCCAGTACTACATGCGCCCAGGCTTTGCGTTCGGCGGCTCGTGCCTGCCAAAAGACGTGCGTGCCCTGACCTACCGCGCAGGTTCGCTGGACGTGGAAGCGCCGCTGCTCAACTCGCTGATGCGCAGCAACGAGTCGCAAGTACAGAACGCCTTCGACATCGTCGAAAGCCACGACAAACGCAAAGTCGCGCTGCTGGGCTTGAGCTTCAAGGCCGGCACCGATGACCTGCGCGAAAGCCCATTGGTCGAGCTGGCGGAAATGCTCATCGGCAAGGGTTACGACCTGAGCATCTACGACAGCAACGTCGAATATGCCCGCGTGCACGGCGCGAACAAAGACTACATCGAAGGCAAGATCCCGCACGTGTCGTCCCTGCTCAACTCGGACTTCGACGCCGTGATCAACAACTCCGACGTGATCATCCTTGGCAACCGCGACGAGAAATTCCGTGCCCTGGCGCATAACGCACCGCACGGCAAGCAAGTGGTCGACCTGGTGGGCTTCATGTCCAAGGCCACCAGCGTGACTGGCCGCACCGAAGGCATTTGCTGGTAACGGAAGAGCAGCGGCAAGTTTCGAGCTGCAAGCTGCGAGTAAAAGCACCGCCCATTGCAGCTTGCGGCTTGCGGCTTGTAACTAGCCGCTTTCACCACCTTCGGATGACGCTCATGTCCAAGTTAAAACACCTACTTTTACAGTCGGCAGGCTGGCTATTGTTTTTGAGCCTGCTGATGGGACTCGCCTTGCTGTTGCCGGCGAGTACGTTCGACGCCGAGTCGAAGAATTTTATCTTCCTGATTGGCGCCGTGGGTATCTGGCGCTACTCGATGGGTGCTACGCACTTCTTTCGCGGCATGCTGTTCCTGTACGTGGTCTACCCCCACTTGCGGCGCAAAGTGCGCAAGCTGGGCAAGGCCGCCGACCCCTCGCATGTGTTCCTGATGGTCACCAGCTTCAGGATTGATGCGTTGACCACCGCGCAGGTCTACAGCTCGGTGATTCGCGAAGCCATCGAATGCGGCTTCCCCACCACCGTGGTCTGCTCGCTGGTGGAAATGTCCGATGAGCTGCTGGTGAAGAGCTTGTGGGAACGCATGAACCCGCCGGAACACGTGAAGCTCGACTTCGTGCGTATCGCCGGCACCGGCAAGCGCGATGGCCTGGCTTTCGGTTTCCGTGCCATCTCCCGCCACCTGCCGGATGACCGCGCGGTGGTTGCGGTGATCGACGGCGATACCGTGCTCGCCGAAGGCGTGGTGCGCAAAACCGTGCCGTGGTTCCAGCTGTTCGGCAATGTCGGCGGCCTGACCACCAACGAGTTCTGCGAAGTGCGCGGCGGCTACATCATGAGCGAATGGCACAAGCTGCGCTTCGCCCAACGCCACATCAACATGTGCTCCATGGCCTTGTCCAAACGCGTGCTGACCATGACCGGGCGCATGTCGGTGTTCCGTGCCAGCGTGGTCACCGACCCGGGTTTTATCGCCGACGTGGAAAGCGACTCGCTGCAACACTGGCGCCTGGGCCGCTTCAAGTTTTTGACCGGCGATGACAAGTCCAGCTGGTTCAGCTTGATGCGCCTCGGCTACGACACTTTCTACGTGCCGGACGCCGCGATCAACACTGTGGAACACCCGCCGGAAAAGAGCTTTATCAAGGCCAGCCGCAAACTGATGTTTCGCTGGTACGGCAACAACCTGCGCCAGAACTCCCGCGCCCTCGGCCTGGGTGTTCGCCGCCTCGGTGTGTTCACCAGCATCGTGCTGTTCGACCAGCGCGTGTCGATGTGGACCTCGCTGCTCGGCCTGACCGTGGCGATCATCGCCACCTTCAAATACGGCGGCGCCTTCATCCTCGCGTACCTGCTGTGGATCGGCATCACCCGCCTGATTCTGACCCTGTTGCTGTCGTGTTCCGGCCACACGATCGGCCCGGCGTACCCGGTGATTCTGTATTACAACCAGATCATGGGCGCACTGGTGAAAATCTACGTGTTCTTCCGCCTTGATCAACAGTCCTGGACCCGCCAGGACACCAAACTGACCCGCGATTTGGCCAGCTTTCAACGTTGGTTCAACACCTGGTCGTCTCGGACCATGACCTTCTCCGCCGGCAGCATTTTTGTTGCCGTGTTGCTGATGATGGTCTGACCTGCCAAGCCTGAATTAACTTAAGGAATGCCCTGATGAACAGCCAAGTAAACGCCAACGTAGTCCACGAATCCGAAGCCCAGCGCCAACATGCGCGGGTCAAAATCCCCGCCAAGTTGCGCTTTTTCGGCAATGACGGCAAAGCGACCGAAGCGCGGGTCATCGACCTCTCCGCCGGCGGCCTGGCGTTCACCGCCACCCAGCCGTTGACCGTGGGTGAAGTGCACAAGGGCCGCCTGCAATTCGTCATCGATAACCTCGGCCTGGCGATGGACGTAGAGCTGCAAATTCGCTCCTACAACCGCCAGGACGGCCGCACCGGCTGCCAGTTCCAGAACCTCGAACAGCAAGACATCTCGACCCTGCGCCACTTGATCACCTCGCACTTGTCGGGTGACATCGTGTCGATGGGCGACGTGCTCGCCACCCTGCAACGTGACAACTTCACCAAGGCGCGCAAGGTCAAGGATGGCGGCAGCGGCATGACCGCGTTCGGGCGCCTGCGCGCCGTGACCTTCAGCCTGGCGATCTTTTTGGTGGGCCTGGCGGCGTTCGGTTTCGTGTTCAAATCGGTGTACGGCATGTACTTCGTCAGCCACGCCCAGGCGGGCCTGGTCAGCGTACCCGGCATAAACGTGACCATGCCGCGCGACGGCACCGTGCAAAGCCTGCTCAAAGGTGACTCGGTAGCGGCCAAAGGCGCGCCACTCGCCACGTTCAGCACCAGCATGCTCGATGTGCTCAAGGGCCATCTGGACGAAGACCAACTGCAACCGGCCAAGGTTGAAGAACTGTTCGGCAAGCAAATGACCGGCACCCTGACCTCGCCGTGCGATTGCGTGGTCGCTCAACAATTGGTCGCCGACGGCCAGTACGCCAGCAAGGGCGATGCGATCTTCCAACTGGTGCCCCGCGGCAGCCAGGCCACGGTTGAAGCACGCTTCACCTATCGCCAGTTCGGCGACGTGCGCCCCGGCACGCAGGTTAACTTCCAGGTGGCCGACGAAGAACAGACCCGCACCGGCACCATCGTCAGCAGCACCAGCCTGAACAGCGCCGACTTGTCTTCCGACATCCGTGTGCAGATCAAGCCCGATGCGCCGCTGGACAGCACCTACGCCGGTCGCCCGGTAGAAGTCACCAGCGACCGTGGCCCGTCCCTGAACTGGCTGATCAACAAAGCCATGGCTCACGGTCTGTAAGCGAGGACATGCCTGTGAACCCTATTTCAACCATAGCACTGCCCCCTGTGGGAGCCGGGCTTGCCCGCGATGCAGGCGACCCGGTTTTTCAGATGCACCGAGGGGACGCCATCGCAGGCAAGCCAGCGCCCACACGGAGCCGCTCGCACTTCGCCGCGGCGTACTGCGCGCTGGCCTTGGCCGTCAGCCTCGCCGGTTGCGCCGGCCTGCCCGACCAGCGCCTGGCCAATGAAGCCTTGAAGCGTGGCGACACGGTGACCGCGCAGCAGAATTACCAGCAGCTCGCCAACCTCGGCTACAGCGAGGCCCAAGTCGGCCTCGCCGACATTCAGGTAGGCACCCGCGACCCGGCGCAGATCAAGCAGGCCGAAGCCACTTACCGCGCGGCCGCCGATACTTCGCCGCGTGCACAGGCACGCCTGGGCCGTCTGTTGGTGGCCAAACCGGGCGCCACCGAGGCCGAGCAGCACGAAGCCGAAGGCTTGCTGAAAAAAGCTTTTGCCAATGGCGAAGGCAATACCCTGATCCCGCTGGCAATGCTCTACCTGCAATACCCGCACAGCTTCCCGAACGTGAATGCCCAGCAGCAAATCAGTCAATGGCAGGCAGCGGGTTACCCGGAAGCCGGTCTGGCCCAAGTGCTGCTCTATCGCACTCAGGGCACCTACGACCAGCACCTGGATGACGTGGAGCGCATCTGCAAGGCCGCGCTGAACAGCACCGACATCTGCTACGTCGAGCTGGCCACGGTCTACCAGAAAAAAGCCGAGCCGGAAAAACAAGCCGAACTGCTCAAGCAGATGGAAGCCGGCTACAGCCGTGGCACCGTCACCGCACAACGCGTCGACAGCGTGGCGCGTGTATTGGGGGATGCCAGCTTGGGCAAAACCGACGAAAAAACCGCGCAGGCGCTGCTCGAAAAAATCGCCCCTGGCTACCCGGCGTCCTGGGTCAGCCTGGCGCAACTGCTCTACGACTTCCCGGAACTGGGCGACGTCGACCAGATGATGAAGTACCTGGACAACGGCCGCGCCGCCGACCAGCCGCGCGCCGAACTGGTGCTGGGCAAACTCTACTTCGAAGGCAAGTGGGTACCGGCAGATGCCAAGGCGGCCGAAGCGCATTTCGAAAAAGCCGTGGGCAAAGAAGTCGCCGCCGATTATTACCTCGGCCAGATCTACCGCCGTGGCTACTTGGGCAAGGTCTATTCGCAAAAAGCCCTCGACCACTTGCTGACCGCTGCACGCAACGGCCAGAACAGCGCCGACTTCGCCATCGCGCAGTTGTTTTCCCAAGGCAAGGGCACCCAGCCCAACCCATTGAACGCCTATGTCTTTAGCCAATTGGCTAAAGCCCAGGACACGCCAGAGGCGAATGAACTGGCCACGCAACTCGAAGCCCCGCTGACGCCTGAGCAACGCGCCGAAGGCCAACGCCTGGTGCAACAGGAACTGGCCGCGCGCGGCAGCCTGGCCCAGAACACGCTGCAACTGCATGCCCTGCAAGAAGAAGACGGCGAGGAATCCCTATGAAGCTCAACCCATTCGTCAAGGCCGGTATCGGCCTGACCTTTGCCCTGCTGTGGTCGTGCCCGACCCTGGCTGCGCTGACCGAAACCAAGAACTTCGGCGTCGACGTAAAAATCACCGGGCAGTCCGAAGATGACCGCGACCTCGGCACGCAAAAAGGCGGCGACGTTAACGGCATCGGCCTCGACCTGCGCCCGTGGGTCTACGGCGAAAGCGGTGCGTGGAGCGCCTACGCGATGGGCCAGGCGGTAGCCTCCAGCGACATCATCGAGACCGACACCCTGCAACAGTCCTCCGATGACAGCACCGAGCAATCGAGCAACGACGACCGCAAAACCAAGAAAAACTACTTGGCCCTGCGCGAGTTCTGGGTTGGCTACAGCGGCTTCACGCCCTACCCCGGCGAAATCCTCAAACTGGGTCGCCAACGCCTGCGCAACGACGACGGCCAATGGCGCGACACCAATATCGAAGCGCTCAACTGGACCTTCGACACCACGCTGCTCAAGGCGAATGTCGGCGCGGCCGAGCGTTTCAGCGAATACCGCACCGACCTCAAAGAACTGTCGCCGGTCGATAAAGACCGTCAGCACGTCTACGCAGACGCCGCTTACCAGTGGGCGCCGGGCAACTGGGTCGGCGTGCGCGGCCACCACACGCATGACGACGGCAAGCTCGACTATGCCGAACCGGGCGTGGCCAGTGACCCGTTGGACAAGCGCGAAAACGGCGACCTGACATGGCTCGGCATCGAAGCCAACAGCGACGCCTATAACTGGCGCAACACCAATACCGTTAACTACTGGGCCAGCGTCACCGGCATGCGCGGCGACCGCGACACGGTCAACGCCTTGAACGCCGACGGCAGCCGCCCGACAAACGCCAAGCGCAGCGATGATGTGAGTGGCTGGGCCACCGACCTAGGCGTGCGCTTGCGCCTCGACCCGCAGTGGCAAGTCGGCGCGGCCTATTCACGCGCCAGCGCCGAATATGAGCAGAACGGCCTGCAAAGCAACCGTTCGAACTGGACCGGCACGCAATCGCGCGTGCACCGCTTCGGCGAAGCGTTTCGCGGCGAAATGAACAACATGCAGTCGATGAGCCTGTTCGGGTCCTGGCAGTTGCGCGAGGACTATGACGCAAGCCTGGTGTACCACAAGTTCTGGCGCGTGGACGGCAACAAGCCGGTGGGCAGCAACGGTGTGGACGCGGTGCAAAACAACACCGATGACGTGACCGGCGCGATCCTCTCCAGCACGTCTTTGCCGCTTGAAGACGGCAAAAAAGACTTGGGCCAAGAGATGGACCTGGTCGTCACCAAGTACTTCAAAAAAGGCCTGCTGCCGGCCGCGCTCAGCCAGTCGGTCGACGAACCGTCGGCGCTGGTGCGCTTGCGTGCCGGCGTGTTCAAGCCGGGCGATGCGTATGGCAGCGGCGTCGACTCCTACATGCACCGCGCGTTTGTCGACGTGGTCTGGAAATTCTGATGGGAGCCTGCGCGATGAACCCTCAAGCCCTCAAAGGCTCGGTCAGCCTGCTGGTCGCGGCGATGCTGCTGGCCAGCACTTCGGCCTTTGCCGACGGTGCGGCGGTGAAGGCGCCGACCATTGCCAAAGAGCTGCAACAGGCCAAGACCTACACCATTTCCAGCCCGCCGACGGCGCCCCTGGAAATGGCCAAGCCAACCCTGCCGGACCTGTCGGGCTACACCGCGGCAGCGATGGAAAAGAAGATAGTGCGCACCAAAGTGGGCAAAGTCAGCCTGCGCCGCATGATGCAGGAAGACGCGCTCAAGGACTTTATCGGCGGCGACAACAAGATGGCCGAATGGGTGGTGCGCCAGCACGGCATTCCCCAGGCGATCTTCGTCGACGACGGCTACCTGAACCTCAAGGACCTGCTCGGCAAAGTGCCCAAGCAGTACCTCAGCGAAACCTCGCCGGGGGTGTTTTTGGCCAAGTTGCCGATCGTGGTCGGGCGCAAAGGCATCCTCGACATCGACAACAAGACCCAAGAGCTGCGCCTGTCCCAGCAAGCCGGCGCGTTCCTGATCAACGACGGCCAGTTGTTTGTGCGTGACACCAAAATCACCGGCTGGAACGAAAAAACCAACGGCCCGGCGACCTTCCAGTCGCCCAAGGAATTTCGCCCGTTCCTGTTGGCCTGGGGCGGCACCGAGACCTACATTTCCAAGACCAAAATGGCCAGCTTCGGCTACGCCAACAGCAAGTCGTACGGGGTGAGTATCTCCCAGTACACGCCGAACATGGCCAAGGTGCTCAAACGAGCCGAGCCGACCGGCTGGATCATTGATTCCGAGTTCTCGGACATGTGGTACGGCTTCTACTGCTACGAGACCACAGGCTTTGTGCTCAAGGGCAACACCTACAAAGACAATATCGTCTACGGCATTGACCCGCACGACCGTTCGCACGGCCTGATCATCGCGGACAACACCGTGTACGGCACGAAAAAGAAGCACGGCATCATCATTTCCCGGGAGGTGAACGACAGTTTCATCTTCAACAACCGCAGCTACGACAACAAGCTCTCGGGCCTGGTACTCGACCGTAACAGCGTGAATAACCTCGTCGTCGACAACGAGTTCTACCGCAACCACACCGACGGAATCACGCTCTATGAGAGCGGTGACAACTTGCTGTGGGGCAACAAGGTGATCGCCAACCGTCGCCACGGCATTCGGGTGCGTAACAGCGTGAACATTCGCCTGTACGAAAACACCTCGATGGCCAACGGCTTGACCGGCGTGTACGGCCACATCAAAGACTTGACCGACACCGACCGCGACATCGCGCTCGACCCGTTCGACGCCAAGGTGTCGCTGATCGTGGTCGGCGGTGAGCTGGCGGGTAACGGCAGCGGGCCGCTGTCGATTGATTCGCCGCTGAGCATCGAGCTGTACCGCGTGTCGATGCTGGCGCCGAGCAAAACCAGCGGCATCAGCTTCTCCGGCGTTCTTGGTGATCGCCAGGAAGAAATTCTCGACCTGCTGGTGCGCCAGCAGAAAGCCGTGCTGATCGACCCTGTCGAACGCCAGACCGAAATGCAGGACTGAGGATGACCCTTATGCACCCACACATGATCAAACTGCTCAGCCTTTCGGGCTTGACCCTCGGCCTGCTGGCGGCCAGCCAAGGCGTACGCGCTGACGATGTGAAGGCGCCGACCTTCAGCGCCGAACCGTGCTGCAGCCTGTGCCCCGCAGCGCACGACGCAAAGAACTACACCACGCGTTACCAGCAGAACTTCACCACGCTGGTGCAAGCGCAGGGCGATTGGCTGTTCCGTACCCAAGAAGACTTGCGCACCGAATTCGACACCAGCCCCGCCGGCTACAAGCGCATGCAACAACTGCACGATGCGTTCAAGGCCAAGGGTGTCGAATTGGTCGTGGTCTACCAGCCGACCCGTGGCCTGGTGAACCGCAACAAGCTCGACCCGGAAGAAAAAGCCTCGTTCGATTTCGACAAGGCGCTGGGCAACTACAAGACCATGCTCGGGCGTTTCGCCAAGATGGGCTACGTGGTGCCGGACCTCTCGCCGTTGACCAACGAGCAACTGCCGGACGAATTGCCCGCGCACGATTTTTACTTCCGTGGCGACCAACACTGGACACCCTACGGCGCCCAGCGCACGGCAAAAATCGTCGGCGCCAAAGTGCGTGCGATGCCTGAATTCGCCGACATCCCCCAACGTGAGTTCGAAACCAAACGCTCCGGGCGCATGGGCAAGACCGGCACCCTGCACAACATGGCCGGGCAACTCTGCGGCACCAGCTACGCCATCCAGTACATGGACCAGTTCACCACCGAGCCCAAGGGCGAGGCCGGTGATGGCGACCTGTTCGGTGATACGGGCAACCCGCAGATCACCTTGGTCGGGACCAGCCACAGCGGCAAGAACTACAACTTCGCCGGCTTTCTTGAACAGGAAATCGGTGCCGACATCCTCAACGTGGCCTTCCCTGGCGGTGGCCTTGAGGGCTCGATGATCCAGTACCTGGGCAGCGAGGAGTTCCAGAAAAGCCCGCCGAAAATTCTGATTTGGGAATTCTCGCCGCTGTACCGCCTCGACCAAGAGACCATCTACCGCCAGATGATGTCGCTGCTCGACAACGGCTGCGAAGGCAAAACCGCGCAGATGAGCGCCAGCACCACGCTTAAACCCGGCAAGAACGAATTGCTGGTTAACAGTTCGAACAAAGACCTGCGTAACAGCAGTCACCAGGTAGACATCCGCTTCGCCGACCCGTCGGTGAAAACCCTGCAAGCCACCCTCTGGTACATGAACGGTCGCCACGAGGACATCAAAATCGAAAAACCCGAAACATCCGATACAGACGGGCGTTTCGCCTTCGAACTGCGCACTGATGAAGACTGGGCCTCGCAGAACTTGCTGGCCGTGGAAGTGCAAGGCCCGGAAGCGGGCCAGGCCGCGCAGAAGGTTGAAGCGAAAATTTGCACACGCAACGTATTCCCGAGCCGTGGTCAACAGACCGCTCAACTTGGGCAATGAGGTTACCTATGCAGAAGTTATTGATTCCAACGCTGCTGGGCATGGCGATCTTCGCCGGCTCCGTTAACGCCGCCGCCCCACTGCGTCCGCCACAGGGCTATATGGCCCCGATCGAGGCGTTCAAGACCGGTGATTTCAAGAATGACTGCGGCGCCATGCCCGCACCCTACACCGGCTCGCTGCAATTTCGCAGCAAGTACGAAGGCTCCGACAAGGCGCGCTCGACCCTGAACGTGCAATCCGAAAAAGCCTTTCGCGACAGCACCGCCGACATCACTACGCTGGAAAAAGACACCAGCAAGCGCGTGATGCAGTTCATGCGCGACGGCCGCCCGGAGCAGCTGGAATGCACCTTGAACTGGCTGACCAGTTGGGCCAAGGCGGATGCGTTGATGTCCAAAGACTTCAACCACACCGGCAAGTCCATGCGCAAATGGGCCTTGGGCAGCATGGCCTCGGCCTATGTACGCCTGAAGTTCTCCGACTCCCACCCGTTGGCCAACCACCAGCAGGAGTCGCAGTTGATCGAGGGCTGGTTCAGCAAAATGGCGGATCAGGTGGTCAGCGACTGGGACAACCTGCCGCTGGAAAAAACCAACAACCACTCTTACTGGGCCGCCTGGTCGGTGATGGCCACGTCCGTCGCCACCAACCGCCGCGACCTGTTTGACTGGGCGGTGAAGGAATACAAGGTCGGCGCCAACCAGGTCGACGCCCAGGGCTTTTTGCCGAACGAATTGAAGCGTCAGCAACGCGCTTTGTCGTACCACAACTACGCCCTGCCGCCGCTGTCGATGATCGCCAGTTTCGCGCTGGTCAACGGTGTTGATTTACGCCAGGAAAACAACAGCGCGCTCAAACGCCTCGGCGAAAAAGTGCTGGCCGGGGTGAAAGACCCGGAAATTTTCGAGCAGAAGAACGGCAAAGAGCAGGACATGAAGGACCTCAAGCAAGACATGAAATTTGCCTGGCTGGAACCCTTCTGCACCCTCTACACCTGCGCCCCGGACGTGATCGAACGCAAGCACGCGATGCAACCGTTCAAGACCTTCCGGCTTGGGGGTGACCTGACCAAGGTCTACGACCCGACGCACGAGAAGGGCAACAAAGGCAGCTGAAAATCCAGCGGACGAAACCGGGTTCAAATGTGGGAGGGGGCTTGCTCCCGATAGCGGTGTAACAGTCGCCCGCTGTGTTGAATGCCACACCGCTATCGGGAGCAAGCCACCTCCCACCGTTTGAAGCGGTTTTGTCAGTGGAAATGTTGTACCGCCCTCCCGCGAAATCGTGGGGGGGTTTGGGGGGGCTGCGGCCCTTGACTGTTGGTTAAACATGGAGAGATCGGGATGGTTTTCTCGTCCAATGTGTTCCTGTTTTTGTTCTTGCCGATCTTTCTCGGCTTGTACTATTTAAGCGGGCAACGCTATCGCAACCTGCTGCTGCTGATTGCCAGCTACGTGTTCTACGCCTGGTGGCGAGTGGACTTTTTGGCGCTGTTCGCCGCCGTCACGCTGTGGAATTACTGGATCGGCCTCAAGGTCGGTGCGGCCGGCGTGCGCACCAAGCCGGCGCAGCGCTGGCTGCTGCTGGGCGTTGCGGTCGACCTGTGCATCCTCGGCTACTTCAAGTACGCCAACTTCGGCGTCGACAGCATCAACCTGATGATGAAGTCGGCAGGCCTTGAGCCGTTTATTCTCACCCACGTGCTGTTGCCGATCGGTATCTCGTTCTACATCTTCGAGTCCATCAGCTACATCATCGACGTGTACCGCGGCGACACCCCGGCCACCCGCAACCTCATCGACTTTGCGGCGTTCGTGGCGATTTTCCCGCACTTGATCGCAGGCCCCGTGTTGCGCTTTCGTGACCTGGCCGACCAGTTCAACAACCGCACGCACACCCTCGACAAGTTCTCCGAGGGCTGCACGCGGTTCATGCAGGGTTTCATCAAGAAGGTATTTATCGCCGACACCCTGGCGGTGGTCGCCGACCACTGCTTTGCCCTGCAAAACCCCACCACCGGTGACGCCTGGCTCGGCGCGCTGGCGTATACCGCGCAGCTCTACTTCGACTTCTCCGGCTACAGCGACATGGCCATCGGTTTGGGCTTGATGATGGGTTTTCGTTTCATGGAAAACTTCAAACAGCCGTACATCAGCCAGTCGATCACCGAGTTCTGGCGCCGCTGGCACATCAGCCTGTCGACCTGGTTGCGGGACTACCTGTACATCACGCTGGGCGGCAACCGTAAAGGCACGCTCACCACTTACCGCAACCTGTTCCTGACCATGCTGCTCGGCGGCTTGTGGCACGGTGCGAACATCACCTACATCGTCTGGGGTGCCTGGCACGGCATGTGGCTGGCGATTGAAAAAGCCATCGGCCTGAACACCGCGCCGCGCAGCTTCAACGTGGTGCGCTGGGCCTTCACCTTCCTGCTGGTGGTGATGGGCTGGGTAATCTTCCGCTCCGAAAACCTGCACGTCGCCGGCCGCATGTACGGCGCGATGTTCAGCTTTGGCGAGTGGTCGCTGTCGGAACTCAACCGCGCCAACCTCACCGGCCTGCAAGTCGCGACCCTGGTGGTGGCGTACGCCACATTGGGGTTCTTCGGCCTGCGCGATTTCTACACCCATCGCCCAGCGGAAAAAGCCAAGCCGGCCGACCCGAGCCTGATCAAGGCCGTGCCGGGCGACAACCCCGGCAGCATCCATCAGCCAGGTTTCACGGTGGGCACAGACGCCACCGTGCAACCGGCCTACTGGGCGGCTGACTGGCCACGCTACGCGATGCGCGCGGCGGTGCTGCTGCTGTTCGTGGCCTCGATTCTGAAACTGTCGGCGCAGAGTTTCTCGCCGTTCCTTTACTTCCAATTCTGAGGGGCCTGCCATGACTCGTTCATTACGCGTGCTCTATGTCAGCCTGTTCATGCTGGTGCTGTTGGCGCTGGGCGCCTGGTCGCTGCGCAGCTTCATGGGTTTCAGCACCAACGCCGACGCGACGGTGCTCAACGGGCGCTGGAGCAAAGCCGTCGAGACGCACTACGACGACGCGTTCCCGATCAAACGCCTGGGCACCAACCTCTGGGCCGCGCTGGACTACAAGCTGTTCAATGAAGGCCGCGCCGGCGTGGTGCTGGGCCGCGATCACTGGTTGTACAGCGACGAGGAGTTCAACCCCGCCGTCAATGAAGACCAGAACCTTGAGGGCAATTACGCGCTGGTCGAAGGCGTGCGCCAGACGCTCAAGGCCAAAGGTATTCAACTGGTGATGGCGATTGTGCCGGCCAAGGTGCGCCTGTACCCGGAGCACTTGGGCGAAGTAAAACCGGCGAGCATCCACGCCAACCTGTACCAGGACTTCCATGCCCGCGTGGCGGCCGACAAGATCATCGCCCCCGACCTGCTCGGCCCGTTGCAACAGGCCAAGCTGGGCGGCACGCAAGTGTTCCTGCGCACCGACACCCACTGGACGCCGGACGGCGCCGAAATCGCCGCCAAGCAGTTGGCTAAAACCATTGCCGACAAAACCCCGCTCAGCGGCGCGCCGCAGCGCTTCGTCACCGAAGCCGAGAAAACCGAGCCACACAAGGGCGACCTGCGGTTGTTCCTGCCGCTGGACCCGCTGTTTGAAAACCTGATGCCGCCCAAAGAACCGCTGCAAAAACGCGTCACGCACCTGGCCGAAAACAAAGGCGACGACGCGCTGTTCAGCGACAGCGAAACCCCGGTGGCACTGGTGGGCACCAGTTACAGCGCCAACCCCAACTGGAACTTCGTCGGCGCGCTCAAGCAAGCCTTGCACAGCGACGTTATCAACTACTCCGAAGACGGCCACGGGCCGATCCTGCCGATGCTCAGTTACCTGAACAGCGACGACTTCAAGAACAGCCCGCCACAGGTGCTGATCTGGGAGTTTCCTGAACGTTATCTGCCGGTGAACAACGAAATCGGCGACGCCGACCCGCAGTGGGTTGCACAGCTTAAACAAGCCGGTTCACGTCACCAGAACATGGCAAGCAACACCCCAGTTAACCAGCAAAAATCCGAGACGCCCGACCGGGCGCAAAACTGAAAGAGAGGTAACTCACATGACTTTCACTACAACTCCTCGTCGTCTCGCCAAGACTCTGGCCCTGGCTGCCGGTATCAGCGTTGCTTCAATGTCCGCCTTCGCCGGCGACGCCGCCCTGTACGGCCCTGTCGCCCCCAAAGGCTCAAGCTTCGTGCGCGTGTACAACGCCAGCAACCAGGAAGTCAGCGCCACCGTTGGCAGCACCAACCTGAGCGAAGTGGCGCCGTTGGCCAGCAGCGACTTCAGTTTTATGCCGGGCGGTGACTACAGCGCCAAGCTGGGCAGCCAGACCGTGCCGGTCAAACTCGCCGCCGACCATTACTACACGCTGGTGAATAACGGCAGTGGCCAGCCACAGTTGATCGAAGAACCGCCGTTCAAGAACAAGCAAAAATCCCTGGTGCGCGTGCAAAACCTGAGTGACAAGGCGCTGACCCTGAAAACCGCCGACGGCAAAACCGACGTGGTCAAATCCGTGGCTGCCAAAGGCCGTGGCGAACGCGAAATCAACCCGGTGAAAGTAAGCCTGGCGTTGTACGACGGTGACAAGAAAGTCGGCGATGTGAAGCCGGTTGCGTTGGAACGTGGTGAAGCGGCGGTGCTGTATGTGACCGGCTCGGGTTCGAGCATCTCGCCAGTCTGGGTAAAACGCCCCGTGTCGACCCGCTGATTATTTCCCTGTGGGAGTGGGCTTGCTCGCGATGGCATCACCTCGGTGTCACTGACAGACCGAGTCGCCTGCATCGCAGGCAAGCCAGCTCCCACAAGGACCGAGACAAATACAAGAGTGAAACGACAAACCTTCGTAGCTCTGACCCATATCGTTTCAAGGAGAAACACATGATCCCAGTAATCCTTTCCGGTGGTAGTGGCTCACGTCTTTGGCCGCTTTCGCGTAAACAGTTCCCGAAGCAATTCCTGGCCCTGACCGGCGAGCACACGCTGTTCCAGCAAACCCTGGAGCGCCTGGTGTTCGAAGGCATGGACACCCCAATCGTGGTATGCAACAAGGACCACCGCTTTATCGTCAACGAGCAACTGAGCGCCCGCAAGCTCGAAGCCCAGCGCATCCTGATGGAACCATTCGGCCGCAACACTGCGCCGGCCGTGGCCCTGACCGCGATGATGCTGGTTAACGAAGGCCGCGACGAACTGATGTTGGTGCTGCCTGCCGACCACGTGCTGGACGACCAGAAAGCCCTGCAACGCGCACTGGCGCTGGCCACTGTAGCGGCCGAGCGTGGCGAAATGGTGCTGTTCGGCGTGCCGGCGACCCGCCCTGAAACCGGTTACGGCTACATCAAGTCGAGCAACGATTCGCTGCTGCCCGAAGGCGTCAGCCGGGTTGAGCAGTTTGTTGAAAAACCGAATGAAAAACGCGCCATCGAGTTCGTCAAAAGCGGCGGCTATTTCTGGAACAGCGGCATGTTCCTGTTCCGCGCCAGCCGCTTCCTTGAAGAGCTGAAAAAGCACGAGCCGGACATCTACGACACCTGCGTACTGACCCTGGAACGCAGCGAGCAGGATGCCGACACCATCACCTTCGACGAAGCGACTTTCGCCTGCTGCCCGGACAACTCCATCGACTACGCCGTGATGGAAAAAACCCAGCGCGCCTGCGTGGTGCCGCTGAGTGCCGGCTGGAGCGACGTCGGTTGCTGGGCGTCGCTGTGGGCGGTCAACGATAAAGACGTCAACGGTAACGTCAGCAAAGGCGACGTGGTGATCCAGGACAGCCGCAATTGCATGATCCACGGCAACGGCAAACTGGTGTCGGTGATCGGCCTGGACAACATCGTGGTGGTGGAAACCAAGGACGCGATGATGATTGCCCACAAGGACAAGGTTCAGGGCGTCAAGCAGATGGTGTCGACCCTCAACGAGCAGGGCCGCAACGAAACCCAGAACCACTGCGAAGTTTACCGCCCGTGGGGCTCGTACGACTCGGTGGACATGGGCGGGCGTTTCCAGGTCAAGCACATCTCGGTCAAACCGGGCGCGTGCCTGTCGCTGCAGATGCACCACCACCGCGCCGAGCACTGGATTGTGGTCAGCGGCACTGCCGAAGTCACCTGTGACGAGAACGTGTTCCTGCTCTGCGAAAACCAGAGCACCTACATCCCGATCGCCTCGGTGCACCGCCTGCGCAACCCGGGCAAGATCCCGCTGGAGATCATTGAAGTGCAATCGGGCAGCTACCTGGGCGAAGACGACATCGAGCGTTTTGAAGATATTTACGGGCGCTCCACGCCGATAGAACGTGGCGTGTCGGTGAAAACTATCGCGCAATAAAGCAGTCGGACAAGAAGCCCTCATTCAGCCCATTGCGTCCCCTATCCGCAGTGGGCTGGGTGGGGGCTTTTTTTTGGGTTTTGCAGGGGTTTTGAGGGCCTCATCGCGAGCAAGCCCGCTCCCACAGTTTGACCGTGTTCCAAAGCTATACCCGGTCCAACTGTGGGAGGGGCAAGCCCTCAAAGTTTGACCCTGTTCCAAAGCTGCACCCGGTCCGACTGTGGGAGGGGGCAAGCCCTCACAGTTTGACCGTGTTCCAAAGCTATACCCGGTCCAACTGTGGGAAGGGCAAGCCCTCAAAGTTTGACCCTTTTCCAAAGCTGCACCCGATCCAACTGTGGGAGGGGGCAAGCCCTCAAAGTTTGACCCTGCTCCAAAGCTGCACCCGGTCCAACTGTGGGAGGGGGCAAACCCTCAAAGTTTGACCCTGTTCCAAAGCTGCACCCGGCCCGACTGTGGGAAGGGCAAGCCCTCAAAGTTTGACCCTGTTCCAAAGCTGCACCCGGTCCGACTGTGGGAGGGGCAAGCCCTCACAGTTTGAACCTGTTCCAAAGCTGCAGCCGGTCCAACTGTGGGAAGGGCAAGCCCTCAAAGTTTGACCCTGTTCCAAAGCTGCACCAGATCCAACTGTGGGAGGGGGCAAGCCCTCAAAGTTTGACCCTGTTCCAAAGCTGCACCCGGTCCAACTGTGGGATGGGCAAGCCCTCACAGTTTGACCGTGTTCCAAAGCTATACCCGGTCCAACTGTGGGATGGGCAAGCCCTCAAAGTTTGACCGTGTTCCAAAGCTATACCCGGTCCAACTGTGGGAGGGGCAAGCCCTCAAGGTTTGACCCTGTTTCAAAGCTGCACCCGGTCCAACTGTGGGAGGGGGCTTGCTCCCGATGGCGTCCGAAAGCACAACCGCCATCATTGACCCACGCCCGCATCCTGCCTATCCTCGCGCCTGTCACGACTCATTCGTGATGAGGTTTGACGGCCTCGCTGTTCTCAAGATGCATAGTCCCTTCTCTTTGCTCGTGCACCCAGGTGCCCGCAGCACAGCGTTATGGCGACTGTGCGTGGGGCACCTTCGGGTGCGCCGGGTCCTTGAGACCGGTCCGTCAACCTGCGCACAGTTGCCACCCAATCGTTTGACGGCGATTCAAGGCAGCTTCTTTTTTCTCAAGGAGCAAGATAATGTCCAAACCAACCACCCGCCCCACTCCTTTCGGCCTCAGCGAACGCAGCGAAGAACCGCTCTTCTGCGTACAACCCGGCATCCCCATTGAACATGCCCTTGAGCATGCCAGTTATGTTCTGGGCACCGCGCGCGTACTCACCCTGGCGGCGCAAGACCTCTGCACTGAACATCAGAGCTACCTGAATTGGGCGAGCCTGCACTTGGCCGAAACGGGGTTGGCTCTGGTTGAAGCGTCCATTGATGGCTTGCAGGCAGAGTCTTGTGCTCAGTAAGTAAGTCATCGGCGTAACGATTCGGCTCGCCTGCGATGGCGTGATGGGCTTCAGAAACTCATCGGCGTCTTCCCGTGAGAAATGACGCGTTTGACTAAATCACCGTTAGGGCCACCCCGATAGGTCAAGGGAATGGAAAACGGCACGTCCACATAAAAAATATGCGGGTTATCGGGACTTTGGACGACCTTTAACCCCGAGGTATTTACTTCGTAGTAGTGGGTCATTTTGTCCAGCGCATTACCGTATTTGCGTTTCCCGAAAATGGTCTCTGAAATTTGCCGTGTAGGCATATCCTTTGGCGCCAGGTCGGTAAAATAATGCCTGCCTTGCCCTCGGGGTAAAGCTTCACCGTTGAGTTTTGAACTTGAAGACTCAAGATGCTGGCTGGCACTGATCGCAGCATGCGGCTTGGCCCCGGTGTAGTGATAAAAAACCGTCTTGCCTTTGACGGGGGGTTCCATCAGCGCTTTTTCACCCGGAAAACTTTCAGGCACTCTCGGTCGCTTATAGGCCGGTTGGCCGATTGAGCCAGTTGGGTCCGCCGGCCGTTTGGTTGCTTGAGCGGTCACCGGCTCGGTTGGGGCGCCGCCTGGCAGTCGGCTTGATCGCCATTCACCATTACCGGCGTTCTGCAAAAATGCCTTGATTCTAAAGAGCTTTGGCGTCGTCAATGGTGCATTCGGATCTACGATAGCGACGCGCATGTCCCGTGCGTGAAACGCCGAGTCAATCTGATACACCCTGCTGACCTCGGTACTGTCGGTAAACCGTACGTACCAGTTGCCGTCAACGTTATAGGTGCCGTTTGCCCCCAAAGGTCGGCCCTTGATAATGTCATCCGAGACGGCGAAGGCGCCCAGGTTGAGGTGTTGGCTCGCGGCCGTCGATGGCGCAGGGCCGATCACTGAAGGGACGGCCAGCGCCACCGGGCTCTTTACCACCGGCCGCAACGGCGCGGCACTCACGTTGGGAATACCTGAGGCTGCGAGGGTGAACTTCGAGTAGATGGCCCGCAACCCGCCCGGACTTCTGATCAGCCGCGGCAGGACTCGAGCGTTGGCGCGCAAGGCCGTCACGCCAGCCTTTCCCAAACGAAGCCCGAGGGACGCGCCTTTGCCGACCACTGGCAGCAAGTCTATAAAAATCAGGGCCACTTCAACGCCAAACAGCACTTTGTTGATTCTCGATTGCGCCGCGACCTCTGCGCTGCTGACAGATTGATGCTCCGCCCGGTCGATGACCAACGCTACTTTCTGCTTGTACAGTTCATCCTGAACATTGCCGTCGAGGGGTTTGAGCGTGACGGGATCACTGGTCAAGTTAAGCATCTTGATCAACATATCAAGGGTGCGGACGGGATTCTTCGTCAAATCGAGGGCGTACTCCTGAAGTGCTGCGCGCGCCTTGTCCACATCATCTTTATTGACCAGTGATTTTCTACTCGCGGTGTAGAGCCTCCACTCTTTTTTATCCATCAAGGCATTCAGTCCGCCGATGTCCGCCACTTCGCGAAAAACCACACCGTCGGGCGCATCCGGCGTGCACAGCACCAGCGATGCATCGGTTGCATTGCCGATGACCATGACGCCCTGAACCGTCAACCCATGCTGGATAAGGGCATTGGCGAGAATATCTTTTCCGTCAACCTGAGGCCGGTCGGCCGGGTCAGGATGATCAAGCACCGCCGCGACCCACTGCGCACCCAGCTTGCTGCTGGTGTCCTGAGTGGCGTCTGCCTTATAGGTATCCGGGTTGAGTGCTGCCAAAAAAGCTTCTTTGTCGAGCATGTCGCTCAGGTTGGTTTTCCACGCTTTGCGCACTTCACCCGCAGCACCCGACTGAGCGTCTGTCGCCAACGACTGTTTAAGCAGTTGGGTATACCCTCCCCCGACATCGGCGGTATTGACCATCGCCTTGAGCTGCTCGGAGTCCAGGATGACCTGTTCACCGTCGGCGCCCAGGATGGGTTTGCCGTGGGCGTCAGTCAGCGGCAATGTGAAGGTCACTTGGGTGAACAGGCCATTCTGGACGGCTGGAAACTCACTGGGGTTTTTCAGCGCCAGATCCGTTAACGGCAGTTGGTGGTTTTTGACACTGCGCGTATGCGTACTGCTTTGTCCGCCGCTGTGAAGACCGGTCCTGGTGTGCACCTGCACCATCAACTTATCGGCATCCACCTGCGCGCTGGGGTACAGCGTTTGGATGGCTGCATTCATCCGGTCCCGAGAAAAGACGCCCAACGCCGGGATTTTTTCAAGCAAGGGCGCCAGCACCCGCGCACTGCTTGCCTCGCAATGTTCCAGAAAACCAAACAGCTCATCTTGCGCCGGGCTCAGGTTTTTCAGCCATTGCGGCGCCAGCTTATCGGCAAGCTTTTCATCCCGCGCCGCCATGGCATTGTCGCCACTGAGCAGGTACGACCAGTCGGCAGCATCATCGATGGCGTTTAATGCCGCTGGGTCTGTCGCAGACCGGGCAAATGCCGCCTTGGTTTCCTCTTGCTGACGCTTGAGCATCCAGGGTATGGCCTCAGCCAGCACATCACCGCTCAAGGCTTCAGCGCTCAGCATCACATCGTTGCCGGAGGGCGGTTCGGGCCGGTTTTGCAGCGCCAACGGCAACGTTTGCAGGAGTTGATCCGCGCCAGCACCGCCCTCATCAAGGCGCCGGGCAATCGCCTGGCGGGCGAGCGCAGGGGTCGCGAACTCTTCGTACCCGCAACCCTGGGTATACAGCACGACCGGCCCGTTGGCGTTATCAAGTGGCAGGGCCCGGCCTTTGGGCCAAGTGGGCACCGTAGCGTGGGAACCGTCGGTGCTGGTGAGGAGGAAGCTACCCGCCAGCAATGCGCCCCGCTCTGTGCCGTCATCCACAGTCAGCGGGTACACACCAGGCCGTGCACCATCAGCGAAGGCTGCTTCGCGCTCGGCCAGTGTGGGGTGTTGCAACGCGGCGTCGATCAATCGCTTGCTCGCAGCGCTCAGCGTTCCATCGCTCACGCGCACTGCGGCGAGGGTCGACAGTTGTTGCTTGTGCAAGGTCAATAACAGGTTTTGAGGCGACTCCAGAACGCCAGGGTCTCGCAACGTCGGGCGAGGTGTGGTCCAGAATGCCTCAAGGCTCTTGGGGAATTGCGTGACAATGCGTTGGGCAACCTCGTCCAGCGAAAGTCTCGTTACCACCAGGCTGCTCGGCTCGTTAGCGGTTTTGGCGGTGAATATATCGGAACTCACCGCGCTGTTGTCTTCGAGCGGCTTGTCAGGATTGGCCAGCAGTGCCGCAACCTTTTGGTTCAACGCCTCCAGCAGTGGCTGCGAAGACAGTGTCTTGGTGCTGCCATCGTTAGTCAGTTTCACCCTGCGCTGCAAGGTCAGATCTTCTGGCTTCAGGCCCGGCTTGTCCGCAAACATTTGCAGCAGTTGCTCACGCAGGAAATTCTCGAAGCGCGGTTGCTCATTGTGCAAGCGCTGCATGTCGCTGGTTTTAAAAGCATGTTGGGTGACCAGCGCTTCCTGATCGGTGACATTGAACGTCTTCACCAAGGCCGGGTACTCCACTGTGACCGCCGGTATGCCGGGCGACGTGGGCACAGGAATGCCAGTGGGCGAGAAGGTCAAGGCGGGCGAAGGCGGTGTGGGGTCTTGCGTTTTTTTATCATCGCCGGCGACGGCTGCGGCTAACAAGTAGGCATCGCGAGAACCCACGGGGACAGCGCGGAGCGAAGCTTGGGAAGGTGCCAACATAATTTGAGCCTTACATGGAGGTGGTGAACGTTGTCGTTACATTCCCTGTAATTCGTCAGATAAGTGACTGTTCGAGATGAGCTGGTTCCTGCCGCAAATGTAAGCTCCAGTACCAAATCGCTGTCAGCCCACTGCCGCCCAAGACATGTGCATAGTCAATTTCGCCCGCCGACGGGTAGGATGGTTCATCCATTTGTGAGGCTGCCTCCATGTTCTTCGGCGTTCTACTGATCATCACCTGGTTGATCCTGCTGCTGCGCTACCCTGCCAGGGCATTGCCGGTTTCCCTGGCCGCCGCCGTCGGGCTGGGCTTGGTGGCCATTTGGGTGGTGTGGCTGGATAACCGCGAAGCCGCGCAACTGGCGCGGCTGGAACTGCGCATCAGCTACGCGCCGCAGGAATGCCCCGCCGACCGCCCGCTGAAATTGACCCTGAACAACGGCAACGACGTGCCCCTGACCGAACTGCGTTGGCGCCTTGCCGCTTATGCGCCGGGCGATACCGTCAACCTCGCCGACAACGTTTACGCCGCCCCACGCTATCGTGGCCCCGGCGAGTTGCAGGCCGGCGCGACGTGGGAAGACTGCCTGCCCACACCGCCTTTGCGCCCCGGCTACCGCCCGCAAACCCTGGAATTTCGCGCCGAGCACCTGCAAGGCAGTTTCTCGGACTGACAAGGATTGACCCATGCCCAACGTACTCATCACCGGTTGCTCCAGCGGCATCGGCCGCGCCCTGGCCGACGCGTTTAAATCCGCAGGCTTCGACGTATGGGCCAGCGCCCGCCAGCCGCAAGACGTCGCCAACTTGGCCGCCGCCGGCTTTAACGCCGTGCAGTTGGATGTGAATGACCCCGGCGCCTTGCAGCGCCTGGCCGAGCAGTGCGACACGCTGGATGTGCTGATCAACAACGCCGGTTACGGCGCCATGGGCCCGTTGCTCGATGGCGGCACCGACGCGATGCAGCGCCAGTTCGACACCAATGTGTTTTCCATCGTCGGCGTCACCCAAGCGCTGTTCCCGGCGCTGCGGCGCAGCAAAGGTTTGGTGGTGAACATCGGCAGCGTCTCCGGCGTACTGGTCACGCCGTTCGCCGGCGCGTACTGCGCGTCCAAGGCAGCCGTGCACGCGCTGAGCGATGCGCTGCGCATGGAACTGGCGCCCTTTGGCGTGCGCGTGATGGAAGTGCAACCGGGGGCGATCGATACGCGCTTCGCCAAAAATGCCGGCGCGCAGGCTGAACTGTTGATCAACGAGACATCGCCGTGGTGGCCGCTGCGCGAGGGCATCCGTGCGCGCTCGCAGGCCTCGCAAGACAAGCCGACAGCCGCCAACGTGTTCGCCGCCGATGTGCTCAAGGCGGTACAACGGCCGCAGCCGCCGCGCTTGTTGCGTTCAGGCAATGGCAGCCGCGCGTTGCCGTTGCTGGCGGCGTTGTTGCCCAAGGGGCTGCTGGAGACGGTGTTGAAGAAACGTTTTGGATTGAACAGGAGTTTATAAATGATCGAATACAGCGACTTTTTCGAAGAAGTGATCCAGACCCACGTCGAGATCGAACAATGGTTTGCAGGCGTTGCACCTGAAGGCACCCTGCAGAACCTGCTTGCGCGTTTCTCCCCCGAGTTCAGCATGGTAGCGCCCGCCACCGGTACGCGCGTCAATGCGGCGGGGGTGAATGCCCTGTTCACCCGCCTCGGCGGCATGCGCCCTGGGTTGAAAATCACCTTGAGTGAAATGGCCGGGATCGACCGGCATGCGCGCGGTGCGACAGTGACTTACCGCGAGCATCAGGTGGATGCCAGCGGCACGCAAACGGATCGACGGGCGACGGTGGTGTTCGAGAAGCAAGCAAGCGGCGCGCTGCTTTGGCGCCACCTGCACGAAACCTTTATCAAAGCCTGACACAGCTCAAAAACTGTGGGAGGGGGCTTGCTCCCGATGGCAGTGGTTCAGTCAAAATATTGGGTGACTGACACTCCGCCATCGGGAGCAAGCCTCCCCTCCCACAGTTTAATGTTGCTGCCGATAGAACCACCTCCGGCACAGCATCGATATGAGCCCGTCACTGCGCATGAGCCCTTTATCAAAGCCTGACACAGCTCAAAAACTGTGGGAGGGGGCTTGCTCCCGATGGCAGTGGTTCAGTCAAAATATTGGGTGACTGACACTCCGCAATACGCAGAAACACAACTCCCGCAGCGTACGATATGGGGTGTTTAGATCGAGTAGGTCGGGGTAGGGTGT